>NZ_QTYG01000011.1:0-73719 GCF_003462045.1 Ruminococcus sp. AM31-15AC
TCTCATTTTTGTCCATGGACAAAACATTCGCAAATGTTATCTCTTTTCCGTGTATGTTTATCGCTCTGACAGGTCTATATGCCTGAGTTGAAATATTATTGAACCAAGTATCTACAAAAGAATTGCAATTATCCTGTTCGTCACTGTCTGGTTCATACGTTTTATATATGCTCATGCCGTCCTGTTGATATGAAATTGCAGTAAGTGTTTTATTTTTACTATCAATATCAAACACTATTTCAGGGTCAACCATTAAATCGCCATTCTGCTCATAGTAATGTGCCATTGCTACAGAATTGCTACCAATTTTGTCCAAGGACAAAGTCATAAAGCCTAAGTCGCTTTCAAGCTTGAGATATTTATAGTCCGTCAGAAAATCAGGAAACAGCTCGGCAAACTTTGAATACAGTCTTTGCTGTTTCATCGTGCTTGCGGAAATAATATTACCACGGTATTTTTCCGTTTCTTTTTCTTCTTTTTCAGATGTTGCCTCTATGGTGTTGCTTATGGCATACTCGTTATCCCTGATGAGCTGCTTAACATAGCCACAGGCAGTACGCCAGTTTACACAGTATAGTTCCGCTCCATTAGCGTCAGCAAAGACAACGCCCTTGGAAGTCGCAGACCATTTGACTACATCAGGCATTTCAGCAAGCTCGATAGGGTGTGAACCTTTATATACAGCATAGGTATACCGCATAAGCACCTTAGCTGACTTGTTGATGTTATAGAACTTGATAACTGCCTGCTTATTAACTTTTTTATAATCCGCCTGAAAAATCTGTTTAAGCACTGTTTCCTGTTGCTCAGCGGTAATTGTCAGACGTTCAGCTTTTTCAGGAACTTCTACAAATTCATTGTAGTCAGGCTCAGGCTCTACCGTATCATCAGACTCAACAACATATCTATCATCTTCTTTTTCAGATATATCATTTTCCGTTTCGATATCAGCATTATCTGTCACTGTTGTTTCTTCAACTGTGACTTTCTGCTCAAACTCTGAAATATCATCATTGACAATTGGCTTACGCATAGCCTGTCTGCCCTGAGCTTCTTCCAGTGATACAGTTTTTACAAGCTGTTTTGCAGTTCGGCAAAAGGCATTGACATAGACTGCCGCAACAGTACCTACAAGCTCCTGAGCATTTTCATTGATTACAGGGAAGTTTGAAAAATCGTACTTGTACTGTTCTTCAACGATATTTAATCTTTCGCATACTGTATATGTAACTGTTTCTGCGATCAGCTCACATAATTCCGTTGAAAGCTGTCCTGTTGGTGACTTCGGGTGTGAATACACTGACTCAAACACATAGTCATAAATGTTATTATGAAAGGTTTTCTCGCCACGATCCGCTCTTGTTTCACTACCATTCTTTTCGTACATCTTATCCAACATATCAAAGATATACTCATTATATGATACGTTGTATTTCCACGGCTTGATATCTTTTCCGTTAGTTTGAGATACATCAAACAAATGTTTCTTTATGCCGTTTTTGTCATAAATGGTCATTGACCTTGTACCACCATTGATACGAAGTCCAATATTGCTCCATACCTCAAATGGAGCTACAGCCGTAGCATTTCTGTTAATATTGTAAATCTGAAGCTGTTCATCATATGGATAGGCATATAGATTAGACGCAAACTTATGAAATTCGAGCCATTCCTGCAAATTAAATTTTTTCATCTTTTTATAATCCTCCGCAAACAATTCTCTAAAAAGAGTAGCATTTATATGGGTTGTTGCGCAATAAAAGAGCCGTATAGCTTTGTAACGGCTTTTTTTATATTATCTTCCTAGACCTCTGCTTTCACATGTCATGTCAAGCACTTCGTCTTGTCCTCTGCTGTTATCGTATGAGTTCATTCTTTTCATATTTCTCGTATAATTCAAACCATTCACAACACTGTCACGAAGTTCATTGTAGGTTTCCGCCTTTACTGGGTGAAAGAACTCCACATACTCATAGCCTGACGTTTTTTTCTCATTTCTGACCTTACGTTTGGGCGAGTCAAAATATTCACCGCTTTTGCCATTTCTGACCTGAACATTTTCAAGCACAAAACTGTCAGAAAAAATCACAGAGCCAACACCCTCTATATCTTTAACGGAACTTTCAAATATTCTTGCCAAAGTGGGCTGAAACCTGTCATTACCGAACTCCACTGTTGTATACTTGCCATCATTCCTATTGAATGAGTCCATTATAGCCGAATTTAGCACCTTTCGGCTCTCTGCGGTGATAGGGTGAAAAACTTCCTTAAACTCCTTAACATATTCACCCTTATCATTGATAACATAATTTCCGTTCTGGTCCTTTGTACGAACCATCAGTGACGGCAATGCAATAAAAATCTCATTACTGTCTTGCCTTTCCATTATTTTAACTGACTCAAGCACATAACTGTCATCAAACTTTACTGTAGCATAACCTCTCAACTGAGGGCTATTATCGTTAGTATAATGCGTTGTTCTAACTGAAATTTTCATTGTAATACAGACCTCCTATAGTCTTCTTCCTCTTTTTTGATAGTTTTCCTCCTGCTCCAACTGCCACTCATCACAATCAAAGTCAGAATATTCGTCCACCACTGCGACATTATTCAGTATACATAAACCTGAAACATAGTTTACACAATTTTCGCAGCACTTGATGTCAAGGTTTCCACAGCTAGTAAACTGACTTATTTTTCGTTCTATTTCAATCACACTTTACACTCCCCCTTTATAGCAATTTCTTTAGCACAGTTATAACATATATGCTTATTTTCTATTTCAAATGGTGCATTAACCTTGCCACAGAAATAGCAATTATGATCCTGTTCATCTCTGTCATTGATAACCAAGAATTCATCATCAAATAATTCTCCTACAAGTGTCTTGTTTTTATCATAGGATTTAAACATAGTATCCGTTAAATCCTGCGGAATAAACACCAAGTAACGATTACCACTCAATGAAACTGCTGACGCATAGCCTGTGTCTAACAGATGAATTTTTTGCGTTTGGTAGTTTTCAGACCATTTTTTCATTTTCATCATACACTGCCTGCACACTGGTTTGCCGTTACATAGTATTCTGCTATGTGTATGCTCTCCGCACACTGCACAAGTATCTGGATTACGCTCATATTTCAGATAGAGCTTATATCCGTCCGTATAAATCTCAACCTCTTTGCAAATTCTGTTAGTATCTATAATTCCTTTTCGTATTCCTGCAAACAGCATTTTTTCTTTATCCTTTTTTGCCATTCACACCGACCTCTCTTTCAAAAATATTTAAGAGCCGAAAAGCTCATTATTCTTTTCTCTTTTCAGCTAATATAAAGATCAATCCCATAAGTGCAGGAAGTATCATGATCGGTAGTATTCTTGCCTTAATATACTCTGACGGAGTTGACCAATCTGCTTTGTTATTGACAACAATTATCGAGTTGACTGCATTTTCGATAATAAAAGTGATGTTGTAGAAATTACGCTTGATTAGCTTTTTCATTTGAATATTCTCCATAATTTTTATATAATAAAAGAGCGTATGAAATTCTTCACACGCTCGTGTTTGCGATTATTATTGTTGTGTGTCATTTATAACTTCGGTGAACTTATATGTTCCAATAGGAAGTCCTTTTATATTGATTACTCCACATTTATCAGCAGAAATATACGGGAACTCCACAACTTTTCCGTCAGAAGATATTCCATTTAGGTTATACATCTGTGGTCTATCGTTATTCCTTTTGTGCAGTTTTGCAAGCTTTGAGAAGAAATGTTTTTTGAAAAATCTCATTGTTTTTACTCCTCTTTATCTTTTTTTAGTTTTCTCTGAATTTTTCTTTGCTAATTTATAAGTAACGCTCCTGTGTACCTTATTATCAACTTTTTTGCTATCGTCATTAAAATACACAACCCTTATGAACAGTGTGATTATGGCAATAAAAAGCAAGAAAATTAATATAAAAAGTACGATTTTGAACACAAAGCCAAATGGCTTTGTAACATCAATATCGATATTAATCAAAATGATTTCGATAATTACAAGTGGCTCAAATATTATAAATTTTTCTAACTCTTTCATTATTTCTCTACCAAAATCTTCCCCTTCGTCACCTCTATGATACTAGACTTAGGGTCATGGATTATCAAGTCCTCTGTACAGAGCTGTTGCTCTATCAATGAAAAACACTGTCCCATGCCACTATAGTGATTTCTGCGGTGCTTTCTAAAAATCTCCATAGCTTTCATCATCGTCTTCATCCTCATCAAGTATTATTCCTATATGTCGACAGATATACGGTGAATAGCGGTTCAAACAAAATCCTTCTTCTTCCTGATAAATCTCATATCCATCCTCTTCAAGCTTTTCTACAAACATTTCTACTTCCTCGAACAAACCCTCAATGCTTACTTTTACCATTCTTATCAGCTCCTATCAAACTTTTATAATAAGGAACGCCACAAAAGTACATATGCAGCTCATCAAATGAGTGTTGCGTATCACTGCAATAGAACTTGTCGGGTATTCTTTATTGTGTGTCATATTGTATATGTTCTTCTTAATGTAGCCTACATTAAAAAGTATAATAACCGCTTTTATCAAAAGCCATATGACAACGACTTTTGTCTTAAGAAGTGTATTGCTTTTAAAATACACTTTAATAAATCCAAGCATTAATGAGTTGATAAACAGTAGGAATATCAGTAGCCTTGGATTTATGGGTGCATGGTTATTTTTGCCCATTTTGTTTTAACCCCACAGTTACATATATTTACAATGCTTGCGTTTTGTGAATATATATGCTATACTATTGATAAATGATATCTATTTTCTTTTAAATATCTGGCGATAACATCTTCTTGATTTTCAAAAAACAGCTCTAATGAATTGTCTACCCAATAAGTATCCGTGTCGGGGTCATAAAAGATTGTAAACCTGTAGTCCTCAGCTGCCTTATCTACGCCTTTCATTTTCGCTATCATTTCATCAAACTTGTTATCACAGCCGTCATAAAACGGAACACTGAGCTTTTCATCAGCGCCTTTTTCAAGACAACCAAGGTCAAACCACTTAGAGTCATCACTTTTATGTATGACGTATATCTTTGTGCTTTTATAATTTGGATAAAATAACAGCAGTTGTTCATGCTCATTAGCCGCATGATATGTCAAGTAGCTCTTACTTTTATAGTAATTTTCTAATTCTTTAAATGTATTCATAATGTTCGTCCTCTTGATTTTAATAATGGAGATGTTAAGATGTTTTACGCTATTTCAAAAAAATATAACGATGTGGTTTGTGCAAGTAACGTCACCGATTTGAATGACACATTTCTTTGCCTTAATTCTCAATGTAAAGCAGAATACTTTATTAAAGGGATAAACAGTGAAAGAAAGGCACATTTTTGTCATAAGCATAGTACTCCACACATACAGGGTTGTCCTTATGATATGGGTTTAACCAAATATCTTAATAATGATGATATTGTTAAATCCTCGTTGCAGGATATTTATGCTCATATTAGAAAACCAATAAAAAAAGCACCAACAATTCACGTTAACAAGCAACCAAAGCAGAACGCTTCACGAAAAACTTACATCAATACAACCAAAGATTTGTTTTATTTTTGTACAACTAACTCATTAGATACAATTTACGAAAATAAAACAACTATAAATGATATAATTGTTGATAGTCGTAATATATGCAGTAAAGGTTTATTTAAGGGCTTTTCAGGCTTACGTTTGGTTGTTGGTTATACAATCAAATATGATTTTCCCAAGAGGTTTATTTTGTTAAAAACGGAAGCAGTTACAAAATACGGAAAGACCATAGACCTCTATAGCACCATATATATGGAAACTAATCAAATAAAAGAGATTAAAGATTATCTATTTGGCACATTTGGAACTTTCACAGGTTATCCAGTTGCTGTTTTAGGAAAGTGGTCTAATTCTCGTTTGTTCAACATTGAATGTACCATTAATGAGCCAACAAATGTCATTTATAAATTTGCTAATGATATTGATAAACGTTAAAACTGTATGCTTTTATAATCTACCCTCCCCAGCCCCTGCCCTGTTGCAGGGGCTTTCTTCATGTATAGATAAATTGATCCCCTTTAGCTATCTTTTTCAGACAGCATCAATTATCTTTCTTTCTTCTTTTTGCTGAACATAAAAAATGCAGCCCCTGCGAGAATTATCGCAATGCTGCCAAGAACTGTTCTTCCGTCAATGTCATTGTCGGAAGAACCAGTGTTTGGCGTGTCAGGAACTTTTTCATTGAACATATCTGCGTCCACTGTCTGAGCGTAAGTAACAGTGACCTGTTTTGAGTCGGCAACAAGATAGCCATAAGGTACTGTGCTGCCGTCCTCAGTGATAGTGTATGTGCCAACTGGAACGCCCTCAAACTTCGCAAGTCCGTCCTTGTCGGTGACGGCTTCAATGCGTATCTCTCTGCCAGTATCGGAAACTCCCGAAAGAATAAAACGAATGCCCTCGATGTTCGTCATGCCGTCTGTTTTCTTGTGTACTTGAACTGTTCCTGTCTGCTCGTTATTGAGAATATTTTCATCAATAGTCTGAGCATACTCTACCTTGACTTCCTTCTCGTCAGCCACAAGATATCCATATGGAACTGTTTCCTTATCCTCGATAATTTTGTATGTACCCACTGGTACGTTCTCAAAAACTGCTACGCCGTTCTCATCAGTTATCGCAGGAATATCAATCTCACGTCCTGTGTCAGATGTACCTCTGAGATAGAACTTGATACCCTCAATATTCTTCTGTCCCTCTGTAGTCTTGTGAACTGTGATAGAGCCTGTCTGCTCGTTGTTGAGTATCGTTGCGTCTATTGTCTGAGCATACTCGACCTTGACTTCCTTTTCGTCAGCTACGAGATAGCCGTATGGCACTGTTTCTTCGTCCTCGATGATACTGTATGTACCGATCGGTACGTTCTCAAAGACTGCTACGCCGTCTTTATCGGTAGTTGCAGGAATGTTTATCTCACGTCCACTGTCTGATGTACCCTTGAGGTAGAATGTGATACCCTCAACATTCTTCTGACCCTCTGTTCTTTTCTGAACCTTGATAGAGCCTGTCTTTTCCTCGTTAGTGACCTTGACTTCTGCTGTTTCGTTGTATTCAACTGTTACTTCCTGTTCGTCAGCTACAAGGTAAGCCGCAGGAACTGTTGAGCCGTCCTCTGTGATGACATACTTGCCGATAACAAGCTTATCGAACATTGCTACGCCATTTTCGTTTGTTGTCGCTTCAAACTTCAAGTCCTTGTTTGTATCAGAAATTCCTGTTGCAAAGAACTTAATGCCCTCGATATTGAGATTACCTGTTGTTGTCTTTGTGACCTTAATAGAACCACTTTTCTTCTTGTTTGTCATTTCAGCCTTGACGATATCATCGTTTTCAGTTATTTCAAACGGATAAGGATTATCATCAATTTCATAGATATCTGGTGCTGATATCTCTCTGTAGAAATATTTGCCTATAGCAAGCTGAAAATGTGCAATGCCGTTCTCGTCCGTTGTGCCAGTTATGACCTGTTCTTTATTTTCATTAAGAATTTCAAAGGTGCAATCAGGGATAAGCTCTCCTGTTGAAATGTCAGTCTTTGTTATCTCAAAAGGAATAGTGTTTTGCTCGTTTTCAAAATCTACAACGAACTCAGCCTGCTGTTCAACAAGCTTGATAGTCTGTGTTGGCTCATCAGAAATTGAATAGCCCTTTGGTGCTTCAATTTCTGTCACTGTGTAGCTGTAGCCTTTGTAGATAGCCTTTGTTGTTTCAGCTATGCCGTCTGCGCCTGTGGTTATAGTGTCGATAACTGTTCCCTTTGGATATATACAATAGCCATTGCCAACGAATATATCCTCGGCTGCTGCCACTTCAAACTTTGCGCCCTCAAGGTCAGCTCTTGTTTCAGCGTCACGCTTATGAATGGTTATCTTGCCCTTTTCAGGAGCAGAAGCCTTGTTTACAAACTCCGTTGTAGCCGTCTTGTCAGCGGTAACAGTGATAGCTTTCTTTGATGATATCATGTAGCCGTCTGCCGTGGATATTTCTCTCCACTCATAATCGCCCTCTGGCAGACCTGTTACATCAATATCACCCTTGGTGTTTGGCGTAAGGTCTGTAGCCTGTGAAGCGAGGTCAGTGAAGCTGTAGCTTCCGTCCTTTCCAGTTGCCTTTACAAACTTATAGCTGTCACCGACTTTGCAGGCAAGCTGAAACTTAACGGCTTTGTACATATCCGCTGTGCCTGTCTGCTTGTTGTCAAAGTAATCTGTGAAGCTCTTGTCAAGGTGGGCTGAGCCTATTGGTGTTGTTATTTTCAGATAAGCCTTAACAGGGTCTTTGTCCTCGTAGCAGCTTACCACCATTTCCTGAACGTCAGAGCCGCCCGAAAGGATAAGAGGTGAACACTCGTCTATGTGTTCAACATACTTGCCCTTTGTCTTTGTGAGCGTGAAAACAACGTTTTTCAAATCTTTCTCATTGTCTGCTGTGATAGTCATATTTGAGCCTGAGTGTGTAACAGTCACTGAGTTCGGCTTTGAAACGCTGAACTGTGAAAGGCTGTCAAGCTTGAGCTTTGCTGTCCACTTGCCTGTCTTGACATCATATTTTGCAGGATATGAAGCTTTGTCGAGCGGCTTGCCGTAAGACGCCTTTGACGTACCACTAGGAATATTGTAGTGTGAAAGCATTTCAAACTTCATCTTTTTGTAGCAATCGACAAGGTCACTGTGATGAGCAGAAGCATTATTGCCATTGTAGTAATAGCTGTTGAGAAGCTTTGTTTCGTTATTTGAAAGACCTGTTGTGCTTTCATCAAAAAAACGTGCAGAAACCGCCTGTGACATAACACTTGACGCACACAGTTCGGTGTCCTTAGAATAGCCGTACTGAGTTTTGCCTTTGTAACTGTAAATACAGAACTCTTTTATCTGATACTGCATATCATCAGGAATATGACCGTTTTTCATGTAATCATTAAGTGTCTGCTGCTTTGAAACTGTTCCGCTATTATGCAGCTTATCAAAGTTAATGCAGTAAGCGTAGTTGTTATCAGATGTTGTGAAATACGGCACTTCTGATGCAAAGTATCCAGTGAAGTGAGTGTCATTGTATTTCCCTGTTTCAATATCATAGCCATTTGGCAGACCTGAGCCACGGAAATCATAGCTCCATGTTGACAGCCACTGCTGAGTGGCTTGGTTTTTGTCGGAGAACGCACTAGCTGTTATGCCTTGTGTAAGAGCCGACAAGCTGAGCAGAAATGCAAGTGCAACACTGCTCAGACGTTTGAAAAGACTTTTCTTTTTCATTTGTTTTCCTCCTAAAAATTTTTATATATCTAAAAAGCCCATAGGACTTGAATTTCCGCAATAAAAAAAGCAATCCGAAAGAAAATCGAATTGCTTTTAAACTCTATTCAGTTTTATTTATATATCAGTAAAGGAGGTATATTTCCCATGCAGGCTTGCCGTCACTGTTAATAGCTGAGCCGTCACCATGCCATTGCTGATACACAACTATATGTGCTTGGTCTTTGCCTATTCTGTCATATAGAACATCAATGTGTCCTTTTACTTTGCGATAAAGTTCATCATAAGACGAATAAGTATCAGGCGAAACAGTGTCAGGTGTTCCCCATGAGCTGTTGTCAAGATTTCTTGTGGCTATGTTGTCCCACATTTCCTGCTCGGTATAGAAGATAGCGTCAAAGTCACAAGTTTCATTACTATATTGTTGAAGTTCCTTAACCACTCTGTCTATATCATTCTGTGTCAGCTCAAACTTTGGCTTAGCCGTTGTAGTTGTAGTCGGCTTTGGCTTTGGCTTAGCCGTTGTTGTGGTCTGCCTTTTAGTCGTTGTCTGACGCTCTGTCTGTCTTTCTGTCTGACGTTCCGTCTGCTGTGGCTGATAGCTGTTGTTATTGTCATTGCTGTAGCTGTTGTTGCCTGAGCCGTTGTTGCTGGTGTTTCCGCTGTTGCTCTGACCGCCGTTGTTTACTGTTCCGCCGTTGCTTGCAGGCTGACCGCCTGTCTTACCGCTGCTTGTCTTAGTTGTAGTGCTGCTTTTGCTTGTGGCAGATGCAGCTGAGCTGCCCTGTGCGGAGGAGGTCACAGAGCTGCTTGAAGATACACTTATGCTTGAATGTGATGTAGTTGTTGCCGAAAGGCTTGTCACTGTTCCCATTTCTGTAGTTTCACTAGCAGCAGTGGTTGTCGCTTTTGGAGCGGCTGATGATGTATTGTCAGACTGTCCGCAGCTTGTCACACCGAGCATAGCGGCTGCAACGAGCAGGGAAGTTATTGTTCTTGTTATATTTGTTTTTTTCATTGTGGGGTCCTCCTTTTGATTTTTGCGACTTAATTATATCACATTCAATAAATGGTGTCAATCATACCGTTTGTCCTTGGACAATCAGCTAAAATATCCTGCCTGAAGATTAAGCGAATAGATGTATCTATCGTTCATAAACTCCTCTATCATATGGTTTATCCAAAACATATAGTGTGTTCTGAGCATTTCTATCGGTTCTTCTGAGGGCAGTTCTCTCTGCGTATGGAGAAGTGGATAGTAAAGTGACAGCCAGTATCTTTCAGAGTTGCGGTCAAACCTTTTCCAAAAATCTTCTTCGCTGACTTTCATCTCAAAAAGCATATTCTTGAATTGTATCTCGAATTTTTTCGATGTGCGTAAAAAAGCTTTTCTTGAACCACTGAAATCATGGTTCTCACCCATGCCGTCAAGCTGATTATAGTATGCTTTGAAAATCTTATCATAGTATGCTTTCATTCGTTCAAGACAACGTTCTTCTTCGGTCATTGCTATGTGCTGTGGCTGTTCCGTAGCCGACCAAAACTCCTCACCGACAAAATCTTTTATTTCGTCAATGGTGTAAAGAAGCATTGTTTTTTTATCAAACTCAGAGTCATTGAGCTTTTCTTCCCCTTTTTTGATAAAATCATCAACTTCATTGCTCGGTCTGATAAGGCTCTCTATCTTCGCTTCATCAAGTTCGGGCAAGTTTTTATAATACTTATAATCTTTTACCATTGTTATACCTCCCATATGTTTTCTACACTTATATTATACCATACAGCAAGAAAACACGTCAACGGCAGAATAGCCAAACTTTCACACCAAATATTGTGCATTTTTGAATTGATTAAAACATTTATGAACTTGTTTTCAGGGAAAACTCTCGAGAAAAAATTATAATGACAACGATCTATCATTTGTCATGTCAAGCGCATCGTCTTTTCCAATTTCTTCTCTAACATAATCAGGGACGCTCACCAGTTCATCAAATTCAAGATTACCCAAAATCATATACATTTTGTCTTTACTTGCTCCAAAATATACTCCGCTGTCAAATTCGCTGTTATTATTATACCGCTTCACCAACTTCATTTTTTCGAGGTCAACAAAAACATTAATCGGAAATTCAAGTATCTCATCGGTAGTGTAGGCTATCGGTATATGAGAAAGGTCAGAAAAATCTGCGTCATTTTCAAATTCGATTACAGTAAATTCATTGATAAGTTCTTTGGCAATGCTGACCATATCCGCCCTTCTTTTCATTGCTTCGATCTCAGTTTCTGATAAATCATTCTTTACGGACTCAATTTCATTTTCAGTAAATACAGCGTATTTCAGAATTTCGTCCTTAAAGATATTTTTTTTCGCACACTCCAAAAGAGCCTGATTAATACTATCAAACCCGACCTGTTCGCAGCAGGCAAGTTCTTCTTTAAGCATTGTAAATCGAGTCTTACGCTCGATATCGATCGGTGTAAAATCAAGAATATCCTGCTGTTCACTGTATCTTTTTTTTACTTCCCACTCACAGGTATCAAGGTAGGCATTTTTCAAATTCTCCTTACCGATTTTATCTGAAAAAGGAGAATAAACAAATGGAAATTCTGCGGCTTTTACACCATAATGCTTAAAATAGTCGATGATATCATTATTTGAAACGCTTTGCGTTAAACGTCCTGCGATATACTCGTCATCGTCCTTGATAGTACAACACTCATAGTTATCATCAACGCCAAGCTTTTTGACATATACTTCATCACTTTCTTCCGTATAGCCATTAAAGTCCATTGTTCTTTTATGTTCAAGAAAGCAATCATTAGTTATCCAAACTCTGTGAGTTGAATATGAGTAATAGAGAAACTTAAACTCGTGAGAATACTCATTTTTAACAAAGTCCTTGTTTTCTTCAAAGAAATCTTCAAAGGACTGTCCCGAAGTCTGAAGTTGCTTGATAACGTCAAAACTATGTAATGTATTATTAACGTCCTGTTCTGTCATATCTATTCTCCTTTTTCTATCTTTTTTAGCCTTTGTGTCCCCCATACGCAGATCAACAATGAGGTGACAACTGAGAAAATCACAAAAATTACTCGCTTATAAAAAACTCCCACTGTCCTGAATACGGCATACCATAGCATAATATAACTATAGCTGATACTAAGTTTGCCACGAAAGACAGGGCATACACAGGAAGCATTTGCTTTACAGCACGTTTCATTAAAGCGACCTCCCTGACTTACTTGTGAGGTCAAGGACTTCATCTTGTTCTTCCTCTTCATTATCTAAAAAAGAAGATAGCTGATTAAAGTCCATGTTTTCGTCAAAACTTTTTTCTTCGGGATAATCTATTTCTATGCTTTCCTTGGTAGTGCGATTTTCTGAATCATCTTCAAAGTTTTCACACATCATTTTCTGAGTTATTTTGTTCAATTCATCATATACTTGTTCTAACTCAATCTTGTTATTCCTCAGATTGGCTGATGAGATTTCTCTTTTCTTAACTTCAGAATGTCTAAAAATTTTATTCCAAAGATTAGGCTTTATATCTTTTAAATTTTCCATGTCAGCCTCAGCAGAGCTAATTCTGCCTTTGATTTTATCAATCTTGCTTACAACCCTAACACTTGACTCGTAATCTTCAGTGTCGATAAATTTTAAGGTTAAATCAACTTTTTTCGCTATTTCAGGTGGTAACTTGACCGCCTGAATACCTTCATACCTTTTTGGTGGCTCTTCACCAATAAGCCGATACAATTCATCACACGCTTCCGCCTTGAAGTAAATGGACTCGTGTAATGAGGGAACGTCCACGGAAGGTTTCTCTACTTTATAAAAAACACAATCCCAAATAACTTTGTGATTTGCATCTGCATCCGTAGTTATTCTAGGTTCATCAAAATCCGCTTTTATTCCATTCATATGTATGGAAATAGGTATATCTTCAGTTTTCAAATACTGAATACCATTAGTATGTGAAAGATATGGTAAAACGCTGTTATATGTTTCTTCAATATGCTTAGAATAACAATCATTACACTCTATGCAAGCCGCAACTTTATCGTCAATAGTTTTTAACTCTTTTAGATTGCCGTGATTTTTGTAATATTCACTCTTGGCAGAGTAAAGCTTTATTGCCGCTGACAACTTCTCTCTCTTTTTTGACATTTCTTTAATTTCAAACAGACTATCAGCGATTCGCTTTGGCTCATCAACCACAGGATCGTGTCGCTTTGCAAGATATTTTACATCATCTTTTGACATCAAACCTTTTTCGTAGTCCTGCTTAATGCTCTCTGCACTATCATAAATCTCATTAATAACATTTTTTCTCCGTTTTTCGTCTATCAAACCTAGCTCGACACACTTTACAGCTGCCTCTCCGACACTTGCATAGCCCATTTCCTGAGCATTATCAAGATTTTCTCTCAAATAAGACTCAAATGTTCCAACTGTAACATCAAGCCCACCATAAGGGGAGATTTCGTCATATGCACTCAATTCAGCTAACGCTTCTTCTGCCTCTCGAATACAACTTTTGAGATATGCTTCTTTAATGTATTTCTCGCCAAACAAATCGGAAAATGTTGAAAGTATAAAAGGACTTTCGGAAGGTTTTAAATCTTCAAGAAGATAGTTTTCTATGGTGTTCGTTTCGACAGGCAATTTCAGACTCTTTTCCCAACTCATCTTGTCTATCGTGTTATCTGGATCATAAACCTTAACTAAAACGATGTCTTCAGTTTTGGCAGTTCTATCACCAAAAGTATCAGAGCCAAATCTACGTTCTATGTAGATTTTTTCAGACAGCCAATGACGTTCAATATGTTTGCTATAATATGGCGTATCCATATCGTCCGTATAGGTTGTCATTACTAAGTCTTGATTTTCTTCAAAAAACTCGTGAAATGATTTTCCCGACGCCTGAAATTGCTTTATAATATCCTGTTCTCTCATATCTATTTTTCTCTTTCTATCTTTATCTTCCTAAACCTCTGTTCTGACCTGTCATATCAAGAGCTTCATCTTGCTCTTGGTTATCTAAAAAAGAAGATAATTTTTTAAATCCAATGTTGTCAACATAATATGCCATATTTCCTATCTCCACAACATCACTTATAGACAACGAATGACCCATGAAAGTTTCTGGCATTGTTTCATACCTATTGAATTTTGAGTAAATATTCTCAAGTTTTTCATCGATAGAGTTACCTTTTATCTCAGAAATCTTCCCCTCATAAACAAGGTCATAATCAGTCTTATTAAGATTAATGTCAATTGCTTCTATCCTATGGTAAGGCTCAAATCTTATTCCATGATATTTTTCTCCATCTTTTAACTGATATATTTTATAGTTTTCAGTTGAAAACTCTCTTGTGTGTCCTGTCCTACGCTCATCAATAAGTTTTTCATATACCATATGTTCTATCTTTGAAATTGCAGGCTCATAAGTATCATTCCAATCCATAGCCATTTCAGCACTTTCAATAAACTGTTCTTTATCAGATGAACTCATATTCTGTACATAATTTGAAACGAGCTTATCAGCATAATCATCAGCAGCGTTATCTACTACATCTTCTATAGCCATGTTGTAGTCCTCAAGGTGATCGTCCATTTTCTCGTAACGATAGATAACGTCATCAATAAAAGTGGTACTGTTTTTGAGAAAATCTTTTGAAAGGTCAATGTTGCCTATTTTCAGACTATTCATTTCGTCCAAAGCGTTGAGTATATCCTGCCGTCTATCGTCACTCTCTTTGATATAGTATGCCTGAGATATCTCCGCAGGCGTTAGCTCGATACCGACCCTCTTGCCGTCAATAACACGCTCGATAGTCATTGTATCGGTAGTGAGCTTTTTGTACACATATAGCGTGGCAAAACAATCGCCTAAACTATTATGGGCGTTCTCGTGACTAGACCAATCATAGCCATAATAGCCTGCGGCTGTAGTGAGTTTCTGCCATTTGTAGCTTTCTCTTTGGTCATTCCACTCGCCATAAATCGGTGCAAACATTTTCATTGCGTCAGCATATTCTGTTTTTAAAAACTCTGCTCCGTTGTGCTTTAGAAAATCTGCGTCAAACCTGACATTGTACCCAACGATTTTATCATATCTTTTTAAGATATCATTAATCTCGGAAATCACTTCTTCTATAGTCGGTGAGTCGGCTACCATATCGGGCGAAATATGATTAATACGCTCCGCTTCTGCCCACTCAGTATGCTGTGTGGGTTTTATGTAGCTATCAAAAAGAACTGCGCCCTCATTATCAATGATAGACACCTGAAGAAGCTCGTCCTCTGCTGCGTTCAAACCTGTTGTTTTAGTGTCCAAAACTATATATTTGTTTTCCATGATTATTTATCCTCCACCCAATGCAATTTCTCTTTGTAGATTTTCAAAATAGCTTGACATTTTTCAAGGCTATCCTTTGGAAGTTCAAAGTTATCACTTTCAGTTATCATTTCATTTACATTTACTTCTCTTCGATATTCTGGTTGAATTAAAATGTTGCTCCATGAAAATAGCCAATAATAACTATAATTTTTACTGTACAAAATAAGATCTGCTTTATTAAATATTTCAGCAATTTGTTTAGCCATCTCAGATATTTGTGGCGCATTAGCAACCATTTCTGGCGTTATTCCGTTTTCCTTTTCAGTTTCTGTCCACTCTTTGTGTTTTTTGGGTTTAAAATAGCTGTTAAAAAGAATATCCCCTTTGAAGTTGATGATTGATAGTTGTAATAATTCATCTTCATATTCATATCCCGTTGCTTCAAAGTTCATAGCAATGGCTGTTGACGGATCGTTGTCAAGAGCATTTATCACCATGCTCAATTCTTCAATTTTTTTCTTGTAAGGCTCAACAGCACACCACTTTGCCTCTTCAAGTTCTCTTTCACGTTCTTCCTGCTCACGTTCTAGCCTAGCCTTACGATATGCCCTTGCCTGTTCTCTGCGTCTTTCTTTTTCGGGCTGAAAAAAGCCTGCAACTCACTCTCCGTTGCAGGTCTGACTTCATCAGGTTTGTAATACTTACATGGCTGTTTGCTTTGCTTGCTTGGCAAAAGCTCTATGCCTTCTACATTTTCTGCTACAAGAAAGCCCTCAAGCGCCCACTGACGTTCAGTCTTGTAGCTGTCATATTCTTTATGATAGTGTTTTACTTTCATACCATTACCTCCTTTTCATTACTTACATGAAAATCTCGTACCTGATTTTGATTGCTTCGAAGTAGTACGGCGTGTAGTTGCAGTTAAAGATATTGTTGGGCGCATAATACTTGCTTGGTATATATGCTTTCTCTCCATTTTTGTCGATATACGTTTCAGGGGGATCGGAGTCATAAACTGTGCCGTTCCACAGGTTAAAGGCAAGACGTGTTGTTTTCAAGCTTGTGCTTGTCTGAAACGGCTTATTCAAACCCTCGAAAATAATCACGTCTTTCTTAACATCGTATAGTGCGCCAATATGGTGACGCAAAACACTGTCCATTGTCAAAAGATACGCAAGCGACAAGTGATAGCCGTCAAGATAGGGCATTTTCTTGCAGAGTTTGTTAAACAGTTCCTCGTGTTCGTCATCATAAAAAATCATTTTTTTCCTGCCTTTCTTTACAAAAAAAAGGACACCTGAAACTCAAGTGTCCTTACGTTTGTATTCGATTTTTGTCCATGGACAAAAGCCATCACATTGACATTCCACTAGTTATTGTCACGCTCAGTCCGTTATTTTCAAATCTCTCCTTTACCCTTTCTGCAAAGCCATTAAGCACTATAGCATGGCTATGACACAGTGGCAGACGTTTGAATTGCTCAAAATCTATATCATTGTTTTGCAGAAAATCATTAGCCCACTCGACAACATCGCTGTGATATCTCATATCACGTCCGACCTGATTATGTTGCTTTACAACGAGTGCCATTGTGCAGGCAATATCGAATGCCGTGTTATTCTCTATCAGCTCATCATATGCACTGTTAAGGTCATAATGATAGCCGTCTGCATTTCTTGCAATACAACTGTCAATATCTTGTGATATCGACATTACTCTGTTTTTATCTTCAAAATTGAAATACATTTGCCTAAGCTCCTTTGTAGCCTTAATTGCTTTTTCCTGTGTTTTAAAATCGTATTTGAAACGCCAATCTATTGTGTAGTTGTCTATGAAAGGCTTAGCCACCGCAGAGTAAACGCCAGTGTTAGCCGATATAATGCAGGCGGCATTATCTGAAAAAGATAGGATTTCAAAAAGTTCTCCACTATAACCTTGATACAACTCAGCGACTTTCATCGTCTTATCCTTGAATATATCGTAGGAATTGACTTTCCGTCAACATCAGTGACATATTCAACGTTAGAGAATGAACAAGTATATCCAAGTTCATGCGCCCATGCAAGCACTTCTTTCTGCTTGTGGATAAAACATCTCACTTTGCCAAGCTCATTTGGATCAGGCTTAAAGCTGTCCTCATTCATCATTTCTGTCACCTTTTCAGCCGTATAGCGTCCGACATACGGCAACTTCTTATATGGTCTGAAAGCTATCTCATCATTGATAAGACCAATATAGCCGACCTCAAACATCATTTCTTCCTCATATGGATATCTTGCATATACAACAGGCTCTAAAGGTCCACGAAAAACGAACGTCATAGAGCCACTATGATGTTCATCGTCCTTGAAGTATGCGGCTCTGTAGCCCTCTATTCTTGACTTGTTCTTGAACTTAGAAAGTTCAAAGTCTATTGCTCCGAGATGATGTTCAGCCATTGTTCTCAACTTCCTTTCTGCTATCTTCACTCTTGACCGCAGGAGCGACTGTTTTTTTCAGCGTAAAGCTTCCTGAGCAAACAGCTCTCGTACAGCTCTAGGGACGTATTTTCTATACATGACCTCAACAGCTTCGTTGATTTCTTTTGCGAGTTGTTCGTCAAAGTCTGCACTGTCCATGCCCTTTTCCGCCATGTAGTGCCTTATCAGAGTTATCTTTGTTTTGTCGATATTGTCTGCAAAATTAAATTCGTTCTTCATTATTTTAATCTCCCTTATTCAGATTTCAGATTGTCCATGGACAATTCTGTGAGTTTTATAAGTTCATCGGCTACCTGACGCCATGTCAGTTCCAGTCTTGTTGCACCATTGACATTGAGTATACGATTGGTGAATTTAATCAGCATTGTATCACCGCAGAAGATAGTGTACTCTCCGTCAGGTGTTCCAGACATACTAACTTTTCCATATGACATATTAAAGCAATGATTTCTCAACTGTGTAGCAATATCAAATGCCGATACATTTCTTTCAAGCATACGTCTGATATCATACTTTCTCGATATTCTTATCACAGCAGTATCGACCTCTGCTTGCATTGATTTGCCGTCCCACCTAACAGGCTTAGCAACTTCGTTACCGCCCTCCTGCTGTTCGGTTATATGCTGTTTTAATAACTTATATACAAGCTCGTCCAACTCTTGCTCAGTCATTCCTTGAATGAGCAAAGGTTCAACGCTATATATTGTGTTATAAACAGAGCTTTTATAGACCTTTTTAGTCTTTGGCGGATTAAGAGCCTTGTCGATATCATCAACTGTAAAGTCTTTGTTTTGATCCGCAAGCTCAATAACCTGTTTTGCCGCCTTTGGTGTCAAAGCTTTTTCTACCTTTTTTAGATAGCTAAAAAGCACTTTCTGCTGTTCATCATTCAGAGCGTCTATTATCTCAACAGCGTGTATCGACAGCATACCAGTATCGACCAACGGCTTAAGCTCGTCAATAAGATTATTGATATGAATACACCGATATAACGTTTTTGGTGAAATTCCAAAAAACGTTGACATTTCCGTTACAGACATATCCTCACCGAAACGCTGTCTGTATCCATTGAACATATTACATATTTCTGTAGGCTTCTCACCTTTACGCTGTATATTTGCGTGACAAACAGCCTTAAAAGCTTCTTTGTCATTAAAATCACAAACACGGCAAAGGATAGTTTTCTTTTCAAGTTTCTGGAGTGCAATGTATCTCTTATGACCTGAGAGCAACTCATACTTTCCACTGTCAAGCTCTCTGACAGTGGCAGGCGTAAGCTGTCCCATGCTCTTGATAGACTCTGTTAGTCTGTTCAGTTCTTCTTCGTCAATGTTAAAAGGCTGTGCAACATTATTGTCGCTATAGAACTCTATATCCGTGAGCGGTATCTCCGCATTATCTTTGACTATTCTGCTTTCCTCGATAACAGTATCTTCTGTCGGAGCTTTTGTACGGCTCTGAGATGTTGCTAGTATCTTATCAAATTTCATATGCTCACACCCTTTCCTCAATTTCTGCTGCAAGTTCCTTGTACTGGGCTGACACCCTGTTACGCTGTGCTGAACTCAGCACCACAGCTTTTTCTTTCATCGGTGACTCAGCTACAGCCGACATTTGCTCTATGTATGTTTTGAATACCAACTCACCGTAGGTATTGTCAATCATTTCTTTTGTATTTTTGCAGATATTAGTTCTGCTGTACATTGTTGTAACAATTCCAAGAACGCTAAGGCTGTCATTCAGTTCTTCCTGAATTTCCTTTACCTGAAGTATCAAATTGGGCAAAGCCCCAAAAGACATAGGCGAAGCCTGACAAGGTATAAGCACATGGTCTGCGGCAGTCAGAGCATTGTCAAGCATGACATTAAGGCTTGCAAGGCAATCAATTATAACGTAGTCATAGTTCTCTATGATTTCCTTGCCCTTTGCAAACGCTCTTTTCAACACTGTTTCCTTAGACCTTACCGAAATGAGGTCTTTCTCAAGCTTGTTCATGGCGTTAAGCTCTGAGGGTATGAAGTCGATTTTGTTGACATCATTATGTACGATATAATCTGAGATATTGCAATCACGCTTGTTGACAACGTTATACATCAGTCCTGCAATATTCTTTTCAGCCGCATAACAGCCAAAGAACTGTGACAGTGACTCCTGTGGGTCAAAGTCGATAAGCAGGACCTTGCGTCCCCTGATAGCAAGTGCAACACCTGTGTTGATAGCTGTGGTAGTCTTTGCAACTCCACCTTTCTGATTAGCTACTGCAATAATTTTTGTGTTCTTCATAAACATCGTCCTTTCAGATATCTTGTGTTCTTCATAATAATCTAAAAAAGCATAGAAAAGGCAGATGAAGAACACTAAATCTGCCTGTCAGGGAGCTACCCTGTTCTATGCCATGATGATGAAAACATCATCAAAATCATCACCGACAAGGTTAGTGACAATTTTCATGTTGCTTTTTTCATCGTTATCGATCCGCTACTTATATACTTTAAGATACTTTAATTACTTATATATACTTATATATACTTAGGGAGGTCGCAAACAGCGTAGATACGCCATTTCAAGCGTTTAAAAACCACTTTTTCCTAACCGTTCGACCACCTTTTCCTAACCAATCGACCACTTTTCCCTAACGAGAAACCACTTTTTCCTAACGAAAAGCCACCTTTTCCTAACCGTTCGACCACCTTTTCCTAACTTTCAACATCAAAAGCCACCTTTCCCTAATCAATCGACCACTTTTCCCTAACTTTCAACACACCTTTATGTTTTAGAGCCACTTTTTCCTAACTTTAAAAACCACCTCGTTAGGAAAAGGTGGTTTTTAAATCGGGGCGTCAGGTTCAGCCCAACTTTCATTCCATTCTGTGCTTGTTGCGATAATATCATAGTAATCATCACACGGCAGAAAACATTCGCTTCTGCCGAGAAGAATGAATGAAACTCCCTCAACTGCTCTTCCATTCTTGTGATACTTGGCTGTCAGCGTGAACTCTGATGTATCAGTGTTGTTTATTTCAAAAATAGCTTTGTTAAGACACTTTTCCTTTAACTGGCTGAATTTTAAAAGCTTATCCTCACAGCCTACAAGCTGTCTGAGCCGTTCAATAGAATACTCAAACTTGTGCCTTGAAAAGAAACTCGCTTTGAAGTCGGAAAGCAATATCTCATAGAGCCTGATGGCATAGACAGATTTGAAATTCAGGATACTGCCTATCTCATACTGCGTATAGAATCCTTTTTGTTGCAAAACGAAAGGCTTAACGTCATCGTTAAGCCTGATCGTAAGTATTCCATTGTTGCATGAGCAGGAAGAAATAAGGTTGATTTTTAACCAATTTTCACGATTTCCCTTGTCACCTGTATTGATCTTGATAAAAGCCTGCATAAGCTTATCCGTAAGCTCATTAATATCGCCATACATGGACTTAGGCTTCATTCCGAGATACTCCGCAAGGTCCGTTATCTTGCAAGTGTATGTTTCCAGACCCTTGTCTGAAGGCTTTATCTGTGAGATTAACAGTCGAAAAATCTTATGCTGCCACAGTGTCAACACATCCTGCTTGCCCTTGACCATGCTGTTTGACATGACTATTTTGAAGTCCTTATTCAAAACCAACGCATTGCCCATGATTTTCTCTCCCTCTTTTTGTCACTTATTTCCTCGAAAGACTTGAGTGTTCAAGTCCCGTTTGCCGCACCAAGTTAGAAAGCTTGCAAATCCTTTATTTACAAGGGTTTGCAAGTTTTTTTGTTTTACAATAAAAACAGCTTCCAAACAGCCGCTGACAACTGCTCGGAAGCTAATGCTTTACCTATTATATATCGCTTATCCCTGCACTATCTTTCTTCTTGCACATGATTCTATACCCCACTCTCCCGTAAATAAAACTCAGAACCCAGCCTGCCGGCATTGACAGCCATACTGCTGATACGCCTATGACCGATACTAGAGCGTAGGTGAAAATAATTCGGAACGTGAGATTTATTATGCTTCCGGATAAAAACAGCTTCAAACACCCAAGCCCCCTTAACATTCCGTTAAAGCTTGAATTTATTCCCATTATTATATAACAAAACGCAAGGTCTGTCATGTAGCCCATGCCTGTTTCTATGGCGGAAGCTGAGGAGCTTGACAAGTCCATAAAAAAGCCTAAGAATCGCCGCCTGAGAAGCATTATCACTGCAAATTCTATCACCGCTATGCCTGCGCATAACAGCACGCTCGCCTTGTAGCCCTCTCTGATACGCTCTTTTTTGCCTGCCCCAAGATTTTGTGCTGTGTAGGTGGATACCGCATTTCCGCAAGCTATGAACGGCATTATCGCAAAGGAGTCTATCTTTGAAGCCGCCGTGTACCCTGCAAGCACGTCCGAGCCAAAGGGATTGACGGCAGACTGCACTATTAACATCCCCACCGACACCACTGACTGCTGTATCACCGATACTGCCGCATAGGACGACATCTCTTTTAACACTGCCACCGAAAAGAAGCTGAACTCTGCTCTTTCATGGTCTTTTATGTATACCTTGTAAGTAAGAAGCAGAAACGATATCACTGCCGATACTCCCTGAGCAATGAAAGTCGCCCATGCCGCACCTGAAACGCCCATGGAAAATCCCCCTACAAACAAAAGGTCAAGCCCTATGTTCAGCAAAGAGGACATCACAAGCAGATGAAAAGGCGTCTTTGAGTTGCCAAGGGCACTAAATACCGACGCTTGCACGTTGTAAAGAAACATAAACGGCATACCTAAGGAATATATCCGCAGATAGTCAGCAGCGTCATTTATGATATTCTGCGGCGTTTTCAGAAGTCTTAAAAGCGGCATACTAAGCACCACCCCAAGAACCGCTATCAACGCTGCGACCATAAGTGAAAATATCAGCACCGTAGAAATGCACGTCTTGACCTTCGACTTGTTCCCGGCACCGCAGTATTTCGCTATAAGCACCGATGTTCCTATGCCCGTACCAGTTGCAACGGCTATCATGACCATTGTCACTGCAAAGGAAACTCCCACCGCCGCAAGAGCTTCGTCACCATTTATCTTGCCTACTATTATGGTGTCCATGGTGTTGTAAAGCTGCTGAAAAAGGTTTGCAAATATAAGAGGCTGTGCAAATCGGAATATTATTTTCTTAGGGTCGCCCTCTGTCATTATTACATTTTCCGGCTTATTCTTCAAATTCTTCACCGCCTGTGAATGTGGGTATGTATCTTTGCTGGTTTACGTCAAAAAGCCCTTTTTCCGTCAGCCCCACCTCTGGGATAGTCTGACACAGCGACACTGTAAGCACCACCGTCATACGCTGTATGTTTCCGCCTGTGAGGGCAAGGGCTTCTCTGAAAGCTTTCTGTGCCTTTATCTCGTCTGTGATGTTTTCACCGCTTAGTATGCCTGCCACTGGAAGTGAGTAAAATCCTGCCACCTTGCCGTCAATAGCCATAGCCGCACCGCCGCCGTTCGCTTCAACAGCTTTCACAGCGCAAAGCATATCCACAGGGTCAACGCCCGATACAACGACATTATTGCTCTCCTGAGCAAAGCTTGCGGCAACAGCTCCCCTTTTAATGCCAAGACCTTTTATAAAGCCACTGCCTATCTCACCACTCCTGCCGAAACGCTCCACAACGAATATGGGCAGAATATCGGCTTTTGTATCACCGCATACAATGCCGTTGCTGACTTCAAGCCTGCCTTTTACAAGCCTTGTGACTATGCCACCCTCGGGCATTTCAATTGCATTTGCAGTAACATAGCCCCTCTCAAAGCCTGCTTTTATCTCAAAAGAATGGCTGTCAAGCCCTCTGGGCAATATCACAGTGTTTTTAAGCTCAGGATAGCAAGTTATGTCAAACTCATGCCTGCAAAGAAACTCGCCGTTTTCAGCCACAAGCCTGCCCTGGTGATAGACCTTTTTCACTGTCATATTTTCAAGGCTATCCATAAGCAGAAAATTTGCCTTTCTTGAGGGAGCAACAGAACCTATGATATCATCAACACCATAATGCCTTGCGACGTTGAGAGTTGCCATTTTTATCGCTGACACAGGGGAAATACCGCATTTCACTGCAATGCGCAGAGCATTATCTATACAGCCGTTTTCCTTTATATCCTCCGCAGACTTGTCATCAGTGCAGAACATTATATTGTCCGTAGGGATATGATTTTTTACTATCCCCTCGCAAAGAGTTCGGCAGTTCGGCTCTATAGTTCCCTCTCTTACCAACACCGCCATTCCGCAGGCTAGCCGCTGCTCAAGGTCGCTTATGCTTTCGCACTCATGGTCGTCACAAAGCCCGGCGCAAGCCGCTTGCTGAACATTACCATATCCCATTGACGGACAGTGACCGTTCACCTTTACACCTGCCCTTTTTGCCGCACCGAGAAGCTTTATTATCTCCTCATTATCCACCACAGCACCGCTTATCTCACCCACAGTTTTCGCCCTGCACTCTTTGATAACATTGGTGATATCGTCTTGCGTTTTCAGGGTGGAAAGATACTGCGAAGAAAGCTGCAAAAAGCTCTCTATGGGCATTTCCCCAAGCATTTCGCATATAGCTTTTATGCCTTTAAGACCAAAAGTATTCGACATCTGCATAGGGTCAAAGAATACACAGCCCGTTCCGTGTGGCACTGCGCCCTCGCAGTATGCAAAAGGTGTGAGCTTTGAGGACTCTACGTGCATATGAGCGTCGATAAAAGAAGGTGCAAGATACATTCCTCTGCAATCAATAAACTCTGCTGCTCTAGGCTCAAAGTCAGGGCAAACTGCGTCGATAATGCCGTTTTTTATCCCCACCGAGCCGCTGTCTATTATCCGTTCTCTGTAAACGTCAACTATCCTTGCGTTGTAAAAATAAATATCAAAAGGCAGCTTACCCTTAGCCGCCAGTATAAGTTCCTTTAGCTGCCGATCATTCATAAGCTGCCTCTTTCAGATACAAATATTATCAGTGTTTATATAGCGACTTGTTCAGCGCAAGATTGCAAAGCACATTGATTATACATCTTGACGCCGCAAGTGAAGTTATCTCGCTCACATCAAAGGGAGGAGATACCTCCACAACGTCCATTCCACAGATACCGGGAGCTGTCACGAGCTTGAGAAGCCTTAAAAGCTCTCTCGGGAGCATACCGCCAAAATCAGGTGTGCCAGTACCCGGGCAGAAAGCAGCTTCCAGAACGTCTATATCAAGGCTCACATACACTGCCTTACAGCCCTTCCATGCAATATCGAGAGCAAGCTCTGCCACCTTGTCGATACCATACTTGTCTATATCCTCCATTGAGATCGCAGTACAGCCGCTGTCACGGGTGAATTTTGACCATGACTTGCAGCAGTTTCCGCCTATGCCTATCTGCACAAGATTTTTTGCGCTGAGGTTAGGCAGGTGAGTGGAATGATACCATTCTGTGCCGTGCATTTTTTCGTCCATTTGGATAGCATCGCAATCGCTGTGGCGGTCGATATGGATAACGCCGATATTGCCGTCGATATACTTTGAAATGCCCCTGAGCGTAGGGAAAGTGTAGAGTGGTCGCCCCCAAGAACGATAGGCGTTACTCCCTGAGAGAATATATAGCCTATGCCCTTTGTTATCTGGTCGAAAGTCTTTTCGGCATTTGCAGGAAGTGTGTAGATATCTCCTGCGTCGCAAAGCTTTATGTTTTCGTATAGGTCAACGCCATAGTCAGGGTTGAAAGGGGATATCTGCGAAGAAGCGTGTCTTATGCCGGCAGGGCCAAGTCTTGTGCCTGAGCGGTTTGACGCTCCGCTGTCATATGGGATACCCACCACTGCAACGTCATATTCCGACACCTTATGGATATCCTCGCAGAAAGGACTTCTGAGAAAAGTTTCGTGGCTTGTGTATGTAGGGCCGAGATTTGTTCTTGCAAAACAGCTCATGCCCTCGCTTTTAATGCTGTCCGCAGGCTCTAATCCAAACTCAACGGCTCTCTTTGCCATTGTAGGAAATCTTGTGTTGCCAAATTCATCAAATCTTGCCGCCGTTTTCATGGCGTGCAGTTCATTTCTGTCTATCATGATCATTTCTCCCTGCTTTCTTTTATAAGCGGAAACTGAAGCTCCGCAATAGTTTCATCACTGTTGTCCGTAAGGGTTATGTCTATACGGTATATCATCACCCCGACGCTTCCAAGGGTGTAGCCATGCTCCTGTGCAAGACAGCGCATTTTCATTATAAGCTCACCGAAATAGCTGTAGCAATTCCTGTGAAAAGCGCAAACGTATTTTCCTCCTGCCACTGTTGTGAAGCTTTTCTTGTCAGCCTGATCTGCCGAGCAGAACACCATAGGGCAGACCTCGGAATCCATATCGTCAGGATCGACTGAGTTTTTTATAGTCATTGCCACCTTATCAGTAGCAAGCACAGGTGAAGTTCCGCCTATAGCCTCCTCAAGCTTCATAAACTCTATACCAGTGAGATTTGTTCTGAACTTATTGCTCTCCCCTTTGAGAGCATATCGTTCAGGAAGCTCCTTTATAACAGGGTCGTCAAGCTTGAAATCTGTGTTGTTAAGCTCTCTGATAAATTTAAGCTTTTCTTTCAGCACACGGCTTATTTCAAGCTTATCCGCTATCTCCTGCTGTAAAAGCTCATAACGCTGTCTGAGAACACGCTCGGACTTTTCAAGGTTTCTGTCGCTGAAATAGTCCTCTATTTCTTTCAGTGATAAGTTCAGCCTGCGAAGCTCTTTTATAGTGCCAAGCTTTTCACACTGCTGTGCCGAATAAAACCTCCGCCCTGTGAGCTTGTCAACATAGTCAGGTCTTAAAAGCCCTATCTTATCGTAATATCTAAGCCGTTCTGTAGGTATGTTTCGATACTTTGCTATCTCGGTTATGCTCAGAAGCTTTTCCCCATTCGGGACAAGCTGTCCGTTTTCGTCTGTATAAAACACAGTGTATTTCATATCATCAGTCATATCTTGTCCCCCATTCCAATTATTATGGCAGCTTATTCAAGAGCCTGCTCGTCCTCTGCCCCTGTTCTTATCTTCACAACGTTTGCAACGTCATAAACAAATATCTTTCCGTCGCCTATCTTGCCCGTATAAAGCACCTTTCTGATAGTGTCGATAAGAAGTCCAAGAGGAACAGTGCTTATAACTATCTCCACCTTTATCTTAGGCAGAAGCCTTGATTCAAGCTCAGAGCCTCTGTAAAGCTCAGTGCTTCCTTTTTGTATTCCACAGCCGCTCACCTGCGTAACTGTCATACCTGTTATATCAAGCTTATCCAAAGCATTTTTCAGCATCTCGAACTTTGCGACGTTCATAAGAACGACCACCTTGTGCATCTTTCCGTCCGCCTTGTAGTCAGAAGCGTTAAGCTCTGAGGCTTCGTCTATAGCCCTCACCTTTGAAGGCTCGTCAGCGGCAGCGGTGATGAACTGAGCCGTGTTGAGAAGATCCGCATAGCTGCTTGAAAGTCCATGCTCGCACTTGTCAAGACCAACTATCTCTGTGTTCTCGCTAACTCTCAGACCCATCGTTTTCTTTATCACTGTGAACACTATCACCATAATAAGCGCTGTCCATGCCGCCACTGAAAGCACGCCTGCAAGCTGTATAAGCAGATCCTTCGGGCTGCCTGAATATATAAGACCGCTTTTCTTTGCGAAAACGCCCGTCATAAGCGTTCCCCATGCTCCGCACAGACCGTGAACGCTTACCGCACCCACAGGATCGTCAGCCTTTAGCTTTGTTATAAGCTCAACACCAAACACCATTACAAAGCCTGCTGTTATGCCGATAAAGAATGCTCCTCCTGCCGAAACTGTGTCACAGCCTGCGGTTGAAGCCACAAGTCCTGCAAGTGCTCCGTTAAGGGTCATTGTCACGTCAGGCTTGCCGTAGCGCACCCAAGTGATGAACATTGCAGCTATTGCGCAAGCCGCCGCAGATATGTTTGTGTTAAAGAAGATATCCCCAAGCTTTGCCGCCGCATTGTCGCCCTGAGCGGTGAGAAGCGAACCACCGTTAAATCCGAACCAGCCTATCCACAGAATGAATATGCCCAAAGCTCCGATAGTGAGATTATGTCCCGGTATGGCTCTCGCCTTGCCGTTTTTATCAAACTTGCCTATCCTTGCTCCCACAAGCAGCGCACCTATAAGTGCAGTAGTTCCGCCAACAACGTGAACGGCAGTTCCGCCTGCGAAATCGTGGAAGCCTATACTTTTGAGCCAGCCTGCACTGTTCCATATCCAGTGACCTGTTATCGGATAAACTATTCCGCTCATAACAGCCGAATATGTAAGATAGGCCTTGAACTTTGTTCTGCCTGCCATTGCTCCTGAAACTATAGTCGTGGCAGTTGAACAAAAGACAGTTGCGAACATAAGGAACACTCGCTTAGGCAGATCTCCTGCGGCTGCAAACTTTCCTGCTGCGAACAGGCTTGGCGTTCCGATAAATCCTCCTATGGAGTCGCCATACAAAAAGCTGAAGCCGATAACCCAGAAAAGAACAGAGCCTATGCAGTAATCCATAAGGTTTTTCATTATTATGTTGCCTGCATTTTTTGCTCTGGTGAAGCCTGTTTCCAGCATTGCAAAGCCTGCCTGCATAAAGAATATCAAAGCTGTGCAGAGAAGAACCCACACGGTATCCAGAGATGAATACATTATCGCACTTCCTTTTTCATATTATTTCTTATTTTGCCACATGAACGTCTGCGTAACTGAAGTTATACCAGAACATCGGGCTTGGGTCATATGTGAACTTGTCGCTTACTGCGTAAACATCAGATGATGTGTAAAGTCCAAGGTAAGGGCACTGGTCAGCAAATATCTTATATGCGTCAGTATAGTAACCCATTTTCTCAGCGTCGTCTGTTGTCTGAGCCGCTTTGTCAAGAAGTCCGTCTGCTTCTGTGCTTGTCCAAAGTGTTTCATTCGTTCCGCCCTCGCAAGCGTTAGAGCCTGCATATAATGTCTTTAACATTCCCATGGGATCAAGGAAGTCTGACATCATGTATGTGCCGACTGCGTTGTAATATCTCTCGCCGTTATCCTTTGTCTTGTAGCCGAACATATAGCTGAAGATATCGCTGTCAGGCACTTCCACAAGATTCATTGTGATAGAGCCGCTTGCGTCTACCATTGACTTGAGAAGCTCAGCCTGCTTCTGCGTCTGTGAAGTCGTATAGAAATCAAACTCAAAGCCGTCAGGATACTTTGACTTTGCAAGACATTCCTTTACCTTGTCATAATCCTGAGTATAAACATCGCTTTCGGCAATAGTTGAATCCCACTTATCCTTATCCATATACATCATGGATTCGCTCATTGGAACAACAGCCGACTGCTTTGCATAATCACCGCCGATAGTTGTTGTTATCTGGGAACGGTCGATACAATATGCAACAGCCTTTCTTGCCCACTCGTCATCAAACGGCTTTGAAGCTGTGTTGAATGCGATATAGTTTGAAGTCGTTCCCTCGCATGAGAGGATATTGAAGTTCTGACAGCTCTGATATACAGACATAACGCTGTTTGACATACCTTCGACAAAGTCTATCTGTCCGCCCTTTGCCGCAAGTGCTAATGCGCTTTCGTCCTCGATAACGTAATATTCTACCTTGTCGATATCGAGAGTATCAGGGTCGCCCCACCAGTTTTCGTTCTTTTCAAGAACTATCTCGCTTCCTGATGACCATGAAGAAAGCTTGTAAGGACCTGTGCCGACAGTCTTTCCGTCAGCAGTGCCGTACTTGTCGCCTTGCTCCTCTGTTACAGACTTCTCGACTATAGTGCAGGCTGATGTTGCAGGAACATACTGCCACGATGAGTCAGGCTGCTTAAGATGAACTGTAAGCGTCCAAGTATCGTTGTCGGCTTCAAAGCTGTCAACGTTTGCAAAAAGATAGCTCATATAATAGTTGTCTTCTGTTACTCTGTTAAGAGAATAAAGCACATCGTCCATTGTCATTTCATTGCCGTCTGAGAACTTTACTCCCTGTCTTATCTTGTATGTGTATGTAGTATCGTCAACCTGCTCCCAAGATTCTGCAAGGGCAGGCTCAACTTTTGTGCCGTCATGTGAGAAGTTAAGAAGCGTGTCATAGCAGTCATAACCTGTGAGAGTTGCCGCCACGATAGTGAAGTCGGCAGGGTCAAATGATGACGGCTCCTGAGTATAGCCTACCCTGAGAACTGTCTCTGAATTTCCTCCTGAAGAACCTGAGCCTGAACCGGAACCTGTGTTGTTGAAGCAGCCTGTCATACAGCTTGAAACTGTTATTGCCAATGCAGCAGCGGCCGCGATCTTGCGTGAAAATTTTTTCATGATAGCTTTCCTTTCTTCAAAAGATTTATTACATATCCGAAGCAGTCTTGCTGCGGTCAATGCCTAGTGGGAAATGACAGGCAACGTAATGCCCGTTTCCAATGTCTTTGAGCTTTGGCGTGCGGTTGTCGCACAAGCCCTCTTTGAAATATCTGCACCTGCCTGCAAAGCGACAGCCCTCGGGGATATCCACTGCGTTCGGTATATCTCCCTCCAGCAGGATATGCTTCTTATTTTCAAGAGGGTGTTCCTTTGGCTTCGCTGAAATAAGTGCCTGAGTGTAAGGGTGAGCAACGCTGTTATAGATCTGCTCCACCGTACCCATTTCCATTACCGCTCCCAGATATACCACCGCTATCCTGTCGCAAACGTGACGGACAACGTTCAGATCATGGGAGATAAAAAGTATCGTCTGCCCTTTATCCTCTTTCAGGTCGAGCATAAGATTCAATATCTGCGCCTGTACAGAAACGTCAAGTGCCGAAACAGGCTCGTCTGCAAGAATGAAATCAGGCTCCAGCATAAGCGCCCTTGCTATTGCAAGCCTTTGGAGCTGACCGCCCGAAAGGTCTTTAGGATATCTTGTGAGCAAGTCCTCCGGAAGCGCTATATACTCCATAAGCTGTTTTATCCTCGCCTTGTAGACCTCAGGCTTTATCTTATGCACCTTTGCAGATTCTTCAAGGCTAAAGCGTATAGTCTTTTTCGGGTCAAAGGAAGCAAGAGGGTTTTGAAAGACCATTTGCATTCTTGAACGCAGCTCCTGCTGTTCCTTGCGGCTCACATGAGTTATGTTTTTGCCGTCAAAATATATCTCGCCTGAATCAACGTCGATAAGCTTCAGAACGCATCTTCCTATGGTTGATTTGCCCGAGCCGCTCTCGCCTATTATGCCGAATATCTCGCCTTTGTAGATATCAAAGCTAACATCATCAACGGCGTGGATATATCTCGTCTTTGCCTTTGCAAGCTTGTAATTGTCAAGGCAGAAATACTTTTTCAGATCTCTGACGCTTATAAAAGGCTGTCTGTCTTTTTCTTTGCTCATTGTGATGTCACCTCCCGCCACTTGAAGCAAGCTGTGCTGTGTCCCTCAGACACATTTTCTGTAACAGGCACACAGCTTCTGCATTTATCGTCAGCATACTTACATCTTGGTGCAAAGGCACAGCCCTTGAACTTTTCATACAGAAGCGGAGGACTGCCGGGTATGCTTTTCATTCTTTTTTCTGTGTCGCTCTCTCTTGGATTGCTTTCAAGGAGCGCCTTTGTGTATGGGTGAGCAGGGTGGTCGAAAATATCCACAACGCTTGCGGTTTCAACAGCCTTTCCTGCATACATTACAGTTACGCTGTCGCAAATCTCAGCCACAACACCAAGGTTGTGAGTGATGAATATTACCGACGTTCCGCTTTCCTGCTGGAGCTTTTTTATAAGCTTTAGTATCTGCGCCTGGATAGTAACATCAAGCGCCGTGGTAGGTTCGTCTGCAATAAGAAGCTTCGGCTCGCATATAAGCGCCATTGCTATCATTATTCTCTGTAACATTCCTCCGCTCATTTCAAACGGATACTGCTCGTATCTTTTCTCAGCAGGTGTTATACCTATCTTTTCAAACATCTCGATGACCTTTTCTCTTGCTTCACGGCGATTTAAGTTTTTCTTCGCCTGAGCATTTCTGCTATCTGCTCGCCTGCTTTCATGATAGGGTCAAGGGAAGTCATAGGGTCTTGGAATATCATTGCGGCTGTGCTGCCCCTGAAATCACGGAGCTGTTTTTTGTTCATTGCAAGAACGTCTTTCTCGCCGCTGTCATCTCTTATATAGATATCTCCTGCATATCTTGTTGTTTCCTCGTTATGAAGTCTTATGACCGACTTTGATGTTACGCTTTTTCCGCAGCCGCTCTCGCCTACGATACCGTGTATCTCCCCTTGCTTCACTTCAAGGTCAACGCCCTGAACGGCGTATACGATACCTCTAACTGTCATAAAGTCTACAGAAAGGTCTTTTATTTCAAGAACGTTTCCTTTTTTCATCTTTTACGCCTCCCCGTTTGCCTTAACTGCTGAAAGCTTTTTTATGCCGTGTTTCTTTTCGTATTTCTTGAATGACGGAAGCTTTCTTGATGACGGGTCGAGATAGTTCTGAACACCGTCGCTGAAAAGGTTTATGGATACTGTTACAAGTATTACGCATATTGCAGGTATAAAAAGCAGTGCCGAACTATTATAAAGGTTGCCCATACCGTCACGAAGAAGCGTTCCCCAGTCGGCATTCGGAGCCTGAACGCCAAGTCCCAGAAAGCTCAGAGTCGCCATTGATGTGATAGCCGTACCGATATCAAGTGTGAACTGCGATATCATAGGTGTGATGATGTTCGGCAGGATATGCACGAAAATTATCCTTGCGTCTGAAAAGCCCATTGATTTGCAGGCTTCAACATACACCGCCTTTTTCTCTGTCATTATCATTGATCTTGCGGTCTTTGTTGTAAGAGGGATATAAGAAATGCCTATGGCGATGATACCTGTCATCATGCCCTTTCCCATTACCGCAATAAGGATAAAGGAAAGAAGAAGTGGCGGTATTGCACTTATAACGTCCCACACCCTCATTACGATACTGTCAAGAGGACCTCTGTAGTATCCGCAGATAAGTCCAAGAGGAACACCTATTACTACCTCTATGGCAACTATAAGAAAGGCATTCAGAATGGAAGTTCTTGCACTGCATATGAGCCTTGAAAAAAGATCTCTGCCAAGTCCGTCAGTTCCGAAAATGTGTCCCTCAGAAAAGGCTGGAGCATATATGGCATTCACGTCTGTGGCAAGAGGGTCATACGGTGCGATAACGCTTGCAAAAAGCGATACGAAAACTATGACCGCAAGGAATATTCCCGTCACCGCCACAACAGGTGTGAAAAACGTTCCTGCTTTATTTTTCTTCTTCATTAAAAATCCCACCTTATTTAAGATCAACTCTCGGATCAAGAACGGTATAAAGTATGTCGATAACAAAACTCATTACAAGATAAGCTCCAAGCATGAAAAGCACAAGTATCTGAACTATAGGAAAATTGTTTTCCTCTATCGCCGATATGAGCAGACCGCCTATACCGGGAAGAGAAAAGACCTGCTCAACTATTACTGTCGAGCCTATAGAGCCTGCTATCATATATCCTGCAACTGTTATAACAGGAATAACGGCATTGTGAAAAGCGTGCTTGTAGGTTATGCTGCTTTGCTTTAATCCCTTTGCAGCCGCTGTTGCGATATAAGGGGACTGGAGCTGATTTATCATGTTGCTTCGTGTGATACGTCCAAGCATCGCAACGAACGTCAGCGCCATTATCAGGCTCGGTATCGTTATACGCTGTAAGAACTCTCCGAAATTTGTATATGTTCCGATAAACGAATATCCGGGAACGTACTTTGTCATGAAAATAAGTATCAGTATGCTTACCAAAAATGACGGCGCACCTGAAAGCACAAGCATAAGTCCTGAAATTGCTGCGTCTGAGGGTCTGCCTTTTCTCAGTGCCGCTGCAACTCCCATTATAACAGCTATCACTGAGCCTATGACGGAGCTCATTATCACAAGTCCAAATGTTATTGGAAGCCTTGACATTATAAGACCTTTTACGTCCTGACCGTCAACATAGTCTGTGCCGAAGTCGCCTGAAAGAACTCCCTTTATCCACCTGAGATACTGTATGTGAACAGGGTCGTCAAGGTGATATTTTTCTGTAAGAGCCTGCCTAAGCTCAGGAGTGGATTGATTGTTCCCTATCATTACTGTAAGAGGGTCTGCGTCTGACATTCTCAGAACAACAAACACCAGAAAGGATACCAAAAACATTATGACTATCATTGAAAGCAGCCGTTTGATTATAAACCTGAACCTTTTCACTTTACATTCCTCCTATATTTACAGCTGCACTTTGCAGGATTTTCTTGTTTGACTTTCATTTTGCTTTTCAAAAATAATTTACTCCACGAAACTTTTCTTTCGTTATACCTATGATATATCCTGTAGCAACTACAACTGCAATACTGAAAATCAGTCATTTTATATTTTATATATAAACTTTTTATTAACGCAAGCTGTCTTTTAAACTTACAGAAAATGTTGTATGAATAAAGTGATTTTATATCCTGCATTTTGTTCATATTCACAAATATGAGAAAGCGGGGTGCTCCAAAGCAGAAGCACCCCACAAATGAAGATTTGGTAATCAGTAGAAAGCTTAGTCCTTGAACATCTTTCTTGCAGCGAAACATATCATTTCGGCAGTGAGATCAGTGCCGTATTCGCTTACGTCAATCATAAGATGTTTGTTGTCACGGTCACCACGATTTTTGCCTGTGACGTATTTATAATAGTTGTGGCGCTGGCGGTCAACACGCTTTATGAGCTTGTCAGCCTCCGGCCATGAAAGGTCATAAGTTTCACACATATGCTTTATCCTGCTTCCAAAGGCGCATAGAGAAAAACGTTCATGTGATTTGGATATTCTCTGAGAACATAGTCTGCACATCTGCCGAAGAATATGGCGGATACACGCTTGTTTGCAAGATCTCTGATGATATCCACCTGCGCTTTTACAGCCTTGTCGGAATAAAACTGCGTTGATGAGCCGTAGCCGAATGACTTCAGCAGGCGGTCAGCGTTTTTGTCAAGCATTTCCTCACTGTCAAGAAACGAGTCACGGCTTATGCCTGCACGCTCTGCCGCCATATCTACAAGATCCTTGTCATAAAACTCCACGCCAAGCTCAGCCGCCGCCTTTCTTGCGACCTCTCTTGCGTTGCAGCCGAACTCACGGCTTATGGTAATAATAAACTTTTTCATAGTCTATGCTCCTTTTTTATTTATGAGATTTTCTTCCGTGGCGGCTATCCTCCGCTCCTGTCCGGCTTTTATCTGGATCTTCGGCAAATTCCAACCGAATTTCACCGACATGAGCCTTAGGGAAAACGTCACCACAAGGCTCACCATGCAGGCAGGCATGAACGACATCATGCCATAGCAAAGCAGAAAAGCCGCTGCACCTGTGGCAGAAGCGCAGGCATAAATGTTGCCCACAAATATCTCAGGCTTCTTGTTCACGAAAATATCCCTGAGAACTCCGCCCCCAACGCCTGTTATAACTCCCGAAAACACAAGCAAAAAAGTGTTGTCTGACACGCCGCTCCTCATTGCCGCTGTTATACCTGTAACAGTGAAAATGCCAAGCCCTATAGTATCAAGCATGAGCATTGCAGTATCATAAAGCTTCAATGCCTTGCCCCCCAGGTCGCCTTTTACAGCCAAGGCAGCAAACACAAGCACCGATATCAAAGCCGCCGCACTCATCGCAAGGGGGTCACGAAACGCCGCCACAGGGTGACTTCCGATGACGACATCACGCATTATCCCACCGCCCACAGCCGTTGTCACTCCTATTATTATAACGCCGAAAAGGTCAAAACGCCTTTTTATCGCTGTCAGCGCACCGCTTGCCGCAAACGCCGCAGTGCCGATAAGTTCAAGTATCGTAACGATAACATCAAAACGCTCATTCATTCAACGTCCCTGCCTGCATATTTGTGTATCTTCCGCACCGCCGTCGCCTGACTTATGCCAAGCTTCTGTGCCACAGCCACAGATGTTCTGTATTTTTCATAGGCTCTCATCACAAGTCCGCTTTCGTAAAATTCAAGCATATCCTTTAGGGAAGCATTCTGTGCAAATACCTCAGACGAACCGCCTGTTATCCTGTCAGGCAAATCGAAAACGTCCACCTTTTTCTTCTCGGTAGTAAGAACGATACGCTCGATAGTCCTATGCACCTCGTCGATATTTTCTTTCCAATCATATCCCAACAAACAGCCCATGGCACGAGGCGTGAACTCAACGCTCCGTGAGTATTTCTTGTTTGCCGAGCCGAGATAATAGTCGATAAAGCTTTTAAGATCCTCCGCACGCTCGCCAAGAGAATACATCTGTACCTGATAAGGTTCGAACTCGCTTATAAACTCCTCCGACAGCTTGTCAGCGCCTTTAAGCTCCTCCACTGAGTGTTCAGAAAGCCCCACAGGCACAATGCCTGCTTTTGCGCATTTTTCAAGGACTGCCCTTTGAAGCCTAGGCGACAGCCTGTCTATATGCTTTATTATCACAGCGTAAATGCCCGAAAGCGGCGATATCATCGACCCCTCTCCAAGAAGCTCCTTTTCTATGACTTCTTCCCCGACAGGTGCGCAGTCATAGGTGTAAAGTGTTCCTTTTTTGCCGTATATAGTGGAAGCAAGATAGCTTTTGCCGCTTCCTGTGGGACCATAGATGTAACACGGACAGCCTGCGTCACAGAAAACTCCTGCAAGCCGCCTTGCGTCTCTTGAACGGCTGCTTTGGGCGATATAACGCTGTCCGCCGTCACGTCCCGTCATAAGCTCTATTTCATCAAGAAGCTTCTTGTTCTGATACTGCAAAACATTGTAACGCTCCCGCAAGTCGTCAAATCCCGTTATCTCCCAAGAGGAATAGCTTATTATCATCTCAAGCTCTCCGTCCTTGAATACCGGTATACCGGTGACAAAAGTTTCGTCATTGTCAACGCCTTTTTGCACTGTTGTGACACGCTTGTGGCTTTCAAAAACCATTTGCGTCACGCAAGGGGAAAACATCTTCATCATTTCCTCTGAGCCTGCGAATTTACCTATTATGTCAGAGCCTTTTACGCTTCTGCCGCTGAGATAGGAGTCTGAAACAAATCTGAACACTCCGCTGCTGTCGGCAATAGTCACTCCTGGGTGGATACTTTCGAGAATGTGCCCTAGCTGCTCATAATCCATTTATCTGCACTCCTTTCTGCGGCTTTATAGTTTACACATTAAGTATCTTTGAGAAGAACTGCTTTGCACGGTCGCTCTTAGGGTGCTTGAACACTTCCTCAGGGGTGCCGTCCTCGATAACATAGCCGCCGTCCATAAAGCAGACTCTGTTTGCTACCTCTGCCGCAAAGCCCATTTCGTGTGTGACAACTATCATTGTCATCCCTGCCTGAGCCAGGTCTTTCATAACGTTCAGAACTTCGCCAACGAACTCAGGGTCAAGGGCGGAAGTCGGCTCGTCAAAGAGTATGACCTCAGGCTCCATTGCAAGGGTCCTCGCAATAGCCACACGCTGCTGCTGACCGCCTGAAAGCTGAGTAGGATAAGCGTCTGCCTTGCCGTCCATTCCAACTCTCGCAAGAAGCTCCATGGCTTTCTTCTTCGTTTCTTCCTTGTTAGCCTTTTTAACCTGAACAGGACACTCCATGACGTTTTCAAGCACTGTTTTGTGCGGCCAAAGGTTGAACTGCTGGAACACCATTCCAACGTTCTTTCTTATGACCTTTGCAGCTTTTTCGTTGAGCTTTTTGTTGTGCTTGTCCTCGTCGATGCCCTTTAGGGAAACTCCGCCTATATCTATCTCGCCTGATGTCAGCTCTTCGAGATAGTTCAGGCATCTGAGAAAAGTGCTTTTGCCAGAACCGCTGGGGCCGATAACGCTTACCACCTCGCCCTTGTAAATATCCATATCTATTTTTCTGAGGACCTTAAGTTCCCCGTAATTCTTTGCCAGATCGCGAACCGATATAACAGGCTTTCTGCTTTCAGCCATTGTATTTTACACTCCTTTTTCGTCAGATAGCAACACGGTTGTTGTGCTTTTCTATACATCTTGATGCGAACTCGATAACAAGGTTCAGCGCCCAGTAAAGAACGCCTGCACAGATATAAACTATCAGAGGGCTGAAAGTTATACCAATAGCCTCTTTTGTCATCATTGTCATTTCTGCAACTGTGATGATAGAAAGGATAGATGAGTCCTTAACAGTCTGAACAAACTGTCCTGTCAGTGACGGAACGATTATTTTCAAAGTCTGAGGGAAAATTATTCTCACCATTGTTTTAAATCTTGACATTCCCATTGCATATGAAGCTTCAAACTGTCCCTTTGGGATAGCGCTGACGCCGCTTTCAAGGATAACTGCGGTATAAGCCGCTGTGTACATTCCAAGAATTATAACGCCTGTTGAGAACGCTGAAACGTTCAGACCAAGAGCAGGGAGTCCGTAATACGCAAGATATACCTGCACCATAAAAGGGGTGCATCTGAATATCTTTATAAACGCCCTTGCGATAAGCTCAACAGCCTTGTTTTTTGAAAGACACATATAGCCTACAGCCGAGCCTAACACCATTGCAATAAGGATAGACAGCACCGATATTGCCGCCGTTGTTCCAAGACCCTGCAAAAGCAGCGGAAGCGCTATTTCCGCAACGTGCATAAATTCATTCATATATCTGCGCCTCCTTATCTTCTTTCAAGTCTTTTTTTCTGAAGCTTTACAAGCTCTTCAAGTCCTGCGCAGATAACAAAATACATAACTGCGATAGCATATAGAAAGGCAGGTTTATGTATGTCTGCGTTACAAGACGCTGAGCCGTTCTTGTAAGCTCTACGATTGCCAACACAGAAAGCATCGGCGACACCTTTATAACGTTTATGAACTCGCTTGTCAGCTGCGGCAAAGCTACCTTGAATACCTGTGGGAAAACTATCCTCATCAGTATCTTTGGCTCACTCATACCCAAGGCTCTCGCCGCCTCCGTCTGACCCTTTGGCACAGCCGTAAGTCCGCCACGGATTATTTCTGCGATAAATCCGCCGCTGTTAAGGCTAAGAGCGATTATGCCCGACGCCAGGTTTGAAAGGTTCAGACCCATTACTGCAAGCGCCTGATATATAATGTATATCTGCACCAGCACAGGCGTGCCACGGACAAAGCTTATATAAACTGCGACTATTTTTTTCAGTATCCTTGAAGGAAGCGAATCGCCGCCCATTCTCATCACCGAAAGCAGCATACCAACGCAAAGCGCTATAAGTATCGCTGCAACGGATACGAATACTGTATAGCCAAGACCTTTCAGCAGCAGGTCTTTATAATGCCATACTATGTTGAAATTCTCCATTGATATATAATGCTCCGCCGTTTGTGACGGAGCATTTCCTCCTTTCAAAAGTGCTTTTTACTCGGCAGGGATATAATCGCTCTCAGGCAGGTCAACGGCTTCACCGAACCATTTCTTCTGAAGCTCTGCAAGAGTTCCGTCCTCTTTGAACTTGTGTATCTCAGAGTTGATATAGTCAGAAAGCTCTGTGTCTTCCTTACGAACAGCCCATGATACCCAAGTGTCTGTACCGACCATTTCAGCCTTGCCTGAATCGTCAGCCACTATCTCATAATCGTCAGGATTCTTCATTACAACTGCGGCGCAGCTTGCATAGTTCTGAGCAACAAGGTCTATCTTGCCGTTCTTAAGCTCTGCAAAAGCCTCAGGGAATGAGTCGTATTTGAGCAGTTCAGCATAGCCGTCCTTGCCCTCTGACTTTAGCTTCTCGTTGAATTTCTTTGTATCGTCCTCATTGTAGCAAGAAGTCTGTGTGCCGACCTTTTTGCCTGACATATCCTCGATAGACTTGATGCTGTCATCGCCCTTTCTCTTTACGAAAACTGTAGTTCCGTTCTGGATAGGATAAGTCATCGTATACTTGCCTGCACGCTCAGCCGTTACACCAAGTGTTGCTCCAACAACGTCGTATTTCTTTGCTTCAAGTCCTGCAAGTATTCCTTGGAACGGCAGGTCGATATAATCAAGCTCTACCCCCAGATCGTCGCAAATTTTTGCGAAGAGGTCTGCGTTGTAGCCTATGATCTTATCGCCGTCCATGTATTCAAAAGGCTCATAAGCGGCTTCTGTCGCAACTGTGAGCTTACCGTTTTCCTTGATCTGGTCCAGTGTGAGCGGACCTGTGTTCTTGCTGCTTCCGCAGGCTGTAAGACATCCTGCCGCAAGTACCGAAGCCACTGCCACTGCACAAACTTTTCTTAACATTCCAAATCTTCTTCCGCTTTTCATAACTGATTCCAACCTTTCACTTACTTTTCTAAATAATTCGGAGCGCTGACAAGTCCGACACCTTAATGCCGCCGTCAACGCTCCGTTGCGTTTGATATTATATTTATTGGAGAGTGAATTATTTTTCTATCTTTATTTTCTCTTGCCGATCTTTTTCTGATAAGCAAGGATAGACATGAACTCAAAAATGATATTTGCGCCCATATAAGCTGTTATCTCTGAGTGGTCATATGGAGGAGCAACTTCTACTACATCAAAGCCTGTGAAGTTCAGATCTTTCAGCGCTCTTATATATTGAAGTGTTTCAAATGAAGTAAATCCTCCCACCTCAGGAGTACCTGTACCTGGTGCATAAGCCGGGTCAACAAAGTCGATATCGAACGTAAGGAACACCTTGTTGTCGCCAACCTTTTCCTTTATGACCTTGAGAAGATCTTCAGGAGAATATGTGTGGAGCTTGTCCCCTGGGATAACCGTGAAGCCAAGGTCTGCGGCGATCTTGAAATCGTCAGGATCGTAAAGAGAACCTCTCATGCCGATCTGAACCGACTTCTCAGGATCAATAAGACCCTCCTCCATTGCTCTTCTGAATGGTGTGCCGTGATTGTATTTCTGACCGAAAACCGTGTCGCACAGGTCAAGGTGTGAATCAAAATGCACAAGGCTTACCTTTCCATGCTTCTTTGCGACAGCTCTAAGTTCGCCAAGGGTGATAGCGTGGTCGCCGCCAATGCTTATTGGAACTGCACCACATTCGAGAACACTGTCCAAGGTCTGCTCGATAGCTGCATATGTTTCGTGGATATAATCAGGGATCACAGGAACGTCGCCAAGGTCTGCACCCTTGAGTGAATCCATAATGTTGACGCCCATTGCAACATTGTTAGGCTTTATCATTGCCGAGATGTTTCTTACACCGTTAGGACCAAATCTTGCGCCTGCTCTGAAAGAAGCGGCGGTATCGAACGGGATACCAACGATAGCGAAATCCAACCCCTCTGCTGAGGTCGCGTGAGGAAGCCTCATGAAATTACCCATATTACAAAAACGAGGAGAGCCTGAGGCACTCGGTGGCTGACAATTGTTGTTGATCATTTGAGGTCACTTTCCTTTCAAAATCACTGAGGAACATATCCGCATGACCGTTCAAGTCATTTCTGAATTGCTCTATGTGCAGAATTATATCACCATTCCTGCAAGTTGTCAAGAGCTATTTTTCAATTTTTCTGAAAATTATTCACTTTGGAATAAGCTTTGTTATCACTTATATAGCGTATTTGCGTCATTTCGTCCATGTCAAAGTCGAAGCTATTCATTTTTGAATAGTTTCTTTGTGCAAATCTACAAATGACAATAATGCAACATTCATATATAAGACTTTCATTTTGTTCACATCTATTTTTTATTCAAAACTGAATAAAATAAGAATTTTTCATTAACACTATTGCCAAATAAAAAGCTCTGTGCTATACTGATAATCAAAGCAATGACGCTCTTATAACCGATACGGCAATGCCTGTCGGTTTATAAGGGCGTTGTTTTTTTATTATCACTAGGTCAAACTCAGAAAACAATTTTGAAAGGAAGTTTTATTATGGCTTGTTTTTTAGTACCGGCAACAGAAGCGATCGTTACAACTATTGTGGCAAAGGCAGTAAAGTCTCACGAGGCAAAGGCAGAGGAGCAGACAAAGGTCAAAGCTCTTTCGGAGGACAAGCTTCCTCTTTCTAAAAAGATAACAAGGCTCTCAGGCTTTCTGTGGGGTGGCTCAGGACTTTTGGCATTTGAGCATCTGTGGCATGGCGAGATATCTCCGTTCTTCCCATTCCTGACAGCGGCTAACGACCCTTCGGAAATGGCAGTAGCATTCCACGAAATGGCGACTGTCGGAACATCAATGGCTGTTCTTGTGACAGCGGTATGGGCTGTGCTGACTGTGGTGTCTGACAAGATACTGAAACGTAAGCCAAAAGAGACTGCAAAGCTGGGCGGTGACGCCGTATGACACTTCTTATCACTCTCATAGCAGCCGTTATCATTACCATAGTATGGTACACATCACCAAAAGCCAGAAAGCTTAAAGTGGGACTGATGTGCTATATGTACTGGGGCGCATCTATAATGTGGCTGGTCGACGCACTTTTTGAATACAAAGAGCAGGGCGCAGGATATTTCACACCTGCCACCGCAGACATGATAAACGACAGCTTTTTAGGGATCTGCGTTGTTGCACTCGGCACCGTCGTATGGCTCGGCACCATGCTCATAAGCGACCCTGAGGGAGTAGTAAGAAAAGCCCTTTCAGAGAAAAAGCAGTAGATACACTATACTATATAAATAGGAGGAATAATAATGCGACTTGTTCCAAGAGAGCAGGATAAGCTTATGCTCCATTATGCGGGCATGCTTGCCCGTGACCGCAAAGCAAAGGGATTAAAGCTCAACTACCCTGAAGCTGTGGCATACATAAGCATGGAAGTAATGGAAAAAGCAAGAGCAGGAGCGTCAGCCGCTGAGCTTATGCAATACGGCACAAAGCTTCTTACCGCTGATGACGTCATGGACGGCGTTCCTGAAATGATACACGAAATACAAATAGAATCCACAATGCCCGACGGCACAAAGCTTGTGACAGTACATGACCCTATCAAGGGTGCAAGCAAGCTTCACCCAGGGGAATTTATCGTTGAGGAAGGCACTGTCAAGCTCAACGAGGGAACAGAAAGCATTGAGCTTACAGTTTCAAACACAGGGGACAGACCTATCCAGACAGGCTCCCACTTCCACTTTTTTGAGGTAAACAAGGCTTTGGAGTTTGACCGCAAGGCGGCTTATGGTATGCGACTTGATATCCCCGCAGGCACAGCGGTAAGATTTGAGCCGGGAGAGAAAAAAAACGTCCGTCTTATACCTATCGGCGGCGACCGCATAGGCTATGGTCTGAATGGTCTTGTAAACGGAAAAATGGACGACGAGAACATCAAGCAGGCAGCCTTTGAAAAGGCTAAAAAGCTTGGCTTCAAGGGGGTGTAGGAAATGATCGAGATATCGAGAAAAGCTTACTGCGATATGTATGGTCCGACAGTTGGCGACAGGGTGCGCTTGGGCGACACTTCTCTTATTGCAGAAGTGGAAAAAGATTTGACAGTTCATGGCGATGAAGCAAAGTTCGGTGGAGGAAAATCTCTCCGTGACGGCATGGGGCAATCCTGCAAAGCCACTGACAAGGAGTGCCTTGACACTGTTATCACAAACGCTCTTATCATCGACAGCACAGGCATCATAAAGGCTGACGTTGGCATAAAGGACGGCAGGATAGCAGGAATAGGCAAAGCAGGCAACCCCGACATCATGAATGGCGTTGACAAAAACATGATAATAGGCGCTTCCACGGAAGCTATCGCAGGCGAGGGACTTATCCTCACCGCCGGCGGACTTGACACGCACATTCATTTTATCTCTCCAACTCAGGTGAGAACAGCCCTTTACAGCGGAATCACCACCATGATAGGCGGCGGTACAGGTCCTGCCGACGGCACCAACGCCACCACCTGTACACCCGGTGAGTTCAATATCCACAGAATGTTGGAAGCCTCCGAAGACCTGCCAATGAATTTCGGCTATCTCTGCAAGGGAAATTCAAGCGACATCACAACTCTTGAGGAGCAGATAAAGGCAGGCTGTATAGGCTTGAAGATACACGAGGACTGGGGCTCTACCCCTGACGTTATCGACCACGCACTTACTGTTGCGGATATGTATGACGTTCAGGCGGCTATCCACACCGACACTCTTAACGAGGGCGGATTTGTTGAAGATACCGTCAATGCTTTCAAGGGCAGGACTATCCACACTTATCACACCGAGGGTGCAGGCGGCGGACACGCTCCTGACATTATCAGAGCAGCAGCGTTCCCGAATGTTCTCCCTTCCTCAACGAACCCTACAATGCCTTACACCGCAAACACTCTTGACGAACATCTGGATATGCTCATGGTGTGTCATCACCTTGACAAGAACGTACCGGAGGACATTGCTTTTGCGGATTCAAGGATACGTCCTGAAACTATCGCCGCAGAGGACGTTTTGCACGATATGGGCATATTCTCAATGATGAGTTCCGACTCTCAGGCAATGGGACGTGTAGGCGAAGTCATCACACGAACATGGCAGACAGCTGACAAAATGAAGAAACAGCGTGGCGCACTCCCAGATGACAGCCAGCGAAACGACAATTTCAGAATAAAACGCTACATTTCAAAATACACTATCAACCCTGCTATAACCCACGGCGTATCAGAATATGTAGGATCAGTGGAAGTTGGCAAGGTGGCAGACCTTGTTCTTTGGAATCCTGCATTTTTCGGTGCAAAGCCTGATATGATAATAAAGGGCGGATTTATTTTCGCATCAAAAATGGGCGATGCAAACGCTTCTATCCCTACCCCTCAGCCTGTGTGTTACACAGAAATGTTCGGTGGTCACGGGCTTGCCCTTTCAAGCACCTGTATCACGTTCGTATCAAAATACGCCTACGAGGACGGCATAAAAGAGAAGCTTGGTCTTAAAAGGCAGGTGCTTCCTGTGAAGAACTGCCGAAACATCTCAAAGGCTGATATGGTATACAACAACGTCTGCGGTGATATAAGAGTAGACCCTGAGACCTACACTGTCACAGTTGACGGCGAAGTTATTACCTGCGAGCCTTTTGACGAGCTTGCATTGGCACAGCGTTACTTTATGTTCTAAAGCGAGGAAACAAAAATGATAGCAGAAAAAATATTAGGCAATCTCTCTGAAAGCACCCCCTCTGTAGAAGTAGACACAGTTGAGCTTGATTGGTTTGAAGCCGAGAAAAAGCGCATAAGAAAAACCACCGCAGGAGGACGTGACATAGGCATTGCCATTGACGAAAACCTAAAGGACGGGGATATCATCTATCTTGACGATAAGCTTTGCGTAGCAGTGAAGCTCACAAGCTGTCCACTTATCAAGATAAACGTTCACACTATGCAGGAAATGGGCAGGCTTTGCTTTGAGATAGGCAACAGGCATTTGTCACTTAAAATATCTGACGACAACGTGCTTATCCCACATGACGAGCCTACAGAAAAGCACCTGAAAAACCTCGGCTTTGAGTGCGAGAACATCATAGGCAGATTTGACGATTTTATCGTCTGCAAAGCTCACGGGCACTCACACAGCCACTCCCATGAGCATGGGGAACATCATCACCACGAACATTCTCACTAAACGGAGCTGATAAAAAATGACCGATACCGCAGGACTTATGCACATTCTGCAAATATGCGACAGCCTTTTCCCAGTGGGTGCGTTCACGCTTTCAAACGGGCTTGAAACCTACGTTCAGCATGATATCATCACTTCGCCAAAAGGACTTGAGGAATATCTCCATTCTTACATCTCAGTGCTGCCCTACAATGAACTTGGTGCAGCGGCAGCGGCATACAATGCTGACGAAAAGGAGCTTTGCCGTCTTGATGAGATATACTCTGCGGTGAAAACACCATTTGAGATACGAAGCGGCTCAGAAAAGGTCACAAGGCGTTTTTTCAAAATATGTGATAAGGGTCAGGATAGCTTTACGGGGCTTTATAAAAGCCTGACGGAGCAGGGCAAATGCAAGGGTCATCAGTGCATCGCCTATGGGCTTTATATGCGTGACAATGGCATCGAGCTTTCAGAGGGGCTTGCGGTATACGGCTATTCCATATGCTCCGCCATAGTCACAAACTGCGTGAAGCTTGTACCTCTTAGTCAGCTTGCAGGGCAGAAAATTCTCGGAGAGAGTTTTGAGCTTATATCCTCCGCTTCAGAAAAAGCCCTTTTCACTGATATAAACGATATCGGCATAAGCGGTGCAGGCTTTGACCTGCGTGCAATGCAGCACGAACGGCTGTATTCAAGACAGTATATGTCATAAGCTATGATTTATATAATATAATAAGGAGTACCAAAAATGAGCTATGTAAAAATAGGCGTAGGCGGACCTGTGGGATCGGGAAAAACCGCACTTATCGAACGCCTTACAAGAGAAATGTCAAAAGAATATTCCATATGCGTTGTAACAAACGATATCTACACCAAAGAGGACGCAGAATTTCTTACAAAAAACTCATGCCTGCCTGCTGACAGGATAGTTGGTGTTGAAACAGGCGGCTGTCCTCACACTGCCATAAGAGAAGACTGCTCAATGAACCTGGAAGCCGTTGACGAAATGGTGAAAAAGCACCCTGACACGCAGATCGTTTTCATTGAAAGCGGCGGCGACAATCTATCCGCCACATTCTCCCCTGACCTTGCAGACGCTTCTATCTATGTTATCGACGTTGCACAGGGTGAAAAGATACCAAGAAAAGGCGGCCCTGGCGTGACACGTTCCGATCTGCTTGTTATCAACAAGACAGACCTTGCGCCACTTGTTGGAGCTTCCCTTGAAGTAATGGCTTCCGACTCAAAGCGCATGAGGGGCGACAGACCGTTTCTTTTCACAAATCTCATGAGCCGTGAGGGCGTTTCTCAGGTCATAGACTGGATAAAAAAATCAGTGCTTTTTGAGGATCTGAAATGAACGGCAGACTAAGCCTGTCAACAGCCTTTGACGGACAAAAGACCGTTACTGAGGACTTATATTTTGCTCCCCCTTTCAAGGTGTATTCACCATTTTATGACCATAAAGGCTGGGCGAAATATATCTCAATGTGCGGCTCAGCAGGAGTATTGGCAGGTGACGAAAACGAGATAAAGCTTTTTGTGGGGGAAAACTGCAAGGTCATTTTCACAGATCAGGGCTATCAAAAGCTTTTCAACACAAACGGCGGCGTATCAAAACAGAGCATAAAGCTTGTTGTGCGCAAAAACGCAAGGCTTTGCTATATGCCCCACCCTATAATGACTTTCACAGGCTGTGAGCATATCTCTATGGGCAAGGTGAACATCACAGAAAGCTCTGAGCTTATTTTCTCTGAGATATACTGCTGTGGCAGAACTGCAATGGGGGAGGAGTTCGGCTTGAAGCGCTTTCGCTCACGCACCGAGATAGCAATTGACGGCAGAGCGGATTTTATTGACAACACTCTTATCGACCCCGCCGCACTGCCCATACGGCAAAAAGGCTTTTTCGAGGGCTTCACCCACACGGGATTTATGTATATCTACACCCCTGATAAGTCCACGCTTGAAAGCATTTACCAAGCCGACTACACAGGCGACCCTGACTGCGCACAGCTTTGCGCCACTCACACGGAACGTGGCATAGCCATAAGAGCCTTAGGACGTTCGGGAGAAGAGATTTTTGACGCTTTTCGGAGCATTGCAGAAAAAATCCGCACATAAAAACAGCGTATAAAATATTGTTAAACTTTTTATAAATGATAAACAAAACCAGTGAAAGCCTGCTGTGGGCTTACACTGGTTTTGGTTATTTCTCACGACAATATTCTTCGTATGCTTCGTCTATAAGAGGTCTCAGGGCGTTGTAGTCATCGTCACCTGATATAAAGCTATAGCACGGCACACACAGATCTTTAGCAGGACAAGTCTTACCATAATCATTAAAATACTGCTTATCGTAATAATTTACCGCAAAGTCACGGACATTGGGTTTTATATCATTCTCACAAAATGCACCGTCCAATATGTGCATAAGATATTCCGCACCGCTCATTTTGCCCTCACGGACCTGCACACAGGATTCCTCGTCACTTTCATCAATAAGCTCGTTAAAACCCCTGTCAATAAGCCACCTTAAAAATAATCCTATATGATTTGACGCCAACAGCCATATTTCTTCCTGCTGTTCTTCGGTAAGCTCACCCTTCACATTATTTGTTTTCCTATACAGCTTTTCAGTATCGTCCCAGTGCCAGTCCGCCTTATCTACAGCCATATGCTCTCCCCCTTTTGTTATATGCCTTTATTGTATCACAAACTCTCTTTCATGTCAATAATTTTCCTAGCATCTCACAAGTCCCCTCCCCCTTGTCAACCAAAACAAAATATGCTATAATATAAGGGATTGTAACCTACAACCATATTAAAATACAGATATATACAGATATTGAAAGGAATAGCTATGGATACTTCCGCACTTCTTTGGTATAAGACCCCTGCAGACGATTGGAACAAAGCACTGCCCCTTGGAAACGGCAGGATAGGCGCAATGGTGTTCTCTCAGCCACTTGAAGAGAGGATTCAGCTCAACGAGGACTCCGTCTGGTCAGGCGGCTTCCGTAAAAGAAATAATAAGTCCGCACTGCCTAATCTTGAAAAAGTCAGGAAACTGCTTTTTGAGGAAAAAATAAGCGAGGCTGAAAAAATAATCTATGACGCTTTCTGCGGCACGCCTGTAAATCAAAGGCACTATATGCCACTGGGCGACATGAACGTTATACATTATAAAGAGAGCGAATGTGACTTCAAGAGCAGAAGCCTTGACCTTAACACCGCTGTCTGCACCACAGAATATGCCATAAACGGCGTTGACTACACAAGAGAAATGTTCATCTCACAGCCCGATCAAGTGCTTGTTATGCACATAACAGCTTCCGAGAAAAAGGCGATAAGCGTCCGTGTACGCATTGACGGCAGAGATGATTATTTTGACGATAACTCGCCCGTTCATGACAACGATATCCTCTTTTACGGCGGATGCGGTTCTGAGGATGGCATAAACTTTGCCGCTTATATAAAGGTACTCCACAAGGGCGGAAAGGTCTACCCATATGGAAGCTTCATAACCTGCGAGGACTGCGACGAGGTGACTATCCTCCTTGGTGCACAGACAAGCTACCGCTGTGAGGATTACAAGGGACAGGCTGTCTTTGACGTTGAAAGAGCCGAAGAGAAAAGTTACGCACAGCTTAAAGCTGACCATATCGCAGACTACAAGTCATACTATGACCGTGCGAATATCTCCCTTTGCGACAACAGCTCAGGTAATTCCACCCTGCCTACAGACGAAAGACTTGCACTTGTGAAAGAGGGTAATCCCGACAACAAGCTTATTGAAATGTATCACAACTTCGGCAGATATCTTCTTATTGCAGGCAGCCGAGAAAAGACCCTGCCTACAAATCTCCAAGGCATTTGGAACAAGGATATGTGGCCTGCTTGGGGCTGTAAATTCACAATAAATATCAATACCGAAATGAACTATTGGTGTGCAGAGAACTGTAATCTCTCAGAGCTTCATATGCCTCTTATCGACCATATCGAGAAGCTCCGTCCAAACGGCAGAAAGACCGCAAGGGATATGTATGGCTGCCGTGGCTTTGTCTGTCACCATAACACCGACCTATGGGGCGACACCGCACCGCAGGACTTGTGGATACCTGGAACACAGTGGCCAATGGGTGCGGCATGGCTCTGCCTGCACATATGGGAGCATTATCTCTATGTTCAGGACAGAGAGTTTCTCAGCGAGAAATATGACACCCTGAAAGAAGCGGCAGAATTTTTCCTTGACTTCCTTATCGAAGACAAAAAGGGCAGACTTGTTACCTGCCCGTCAGTTTCCCCTGAGAATACTTATCTCACAGCCTCAGGCTCAAAAGGCTCTGTCTGCATAGGGCCGTCTATGGACAGCCAGATAATCTATGAGCTTTTCACAGCCGTTGCGGAAGCTTCAAAGATACTTGAAACTGACGGAGGTTTCAGAAAGAAAGTCCTTGAAGCAAGAGACAGACTTCCTGCACCTGAGATAGGCAAATACGGTCAGATAATGGAATGGGCAGAGGACTATGACGAGGTCGAGCCCGGTCACAGACACATCTCACAGCTTTTCGCACTCTATCCTGCTGACATCATAACAATGCGAAAGACCCCTGAGCTTGCCAAAGCCGCAAGGGCTACCCTTGAAAGACGTCTTTCACATGGCGGCGGACACACAGGCTGGTCGAGGGCATGGATAATAAACCACTGGGCAAGACTTTTTGACGGTGAAAAGGTATACGAAAATGTTATAGCACTTCTTTCAAACTCCACAAGCGAGAATATGTTTGATATGCACCCTCCTTTCCAGATAGACGGAAACTTCGGCGGCACAGCCGGTATCACGGAGGCACTTTTGCAAAGCGAGGACGGCGAGATAATTCTCCTGCCTGCACTGCCGAAAGAATGGTCGGAGGGCAGCTTCAAAGGACTTTGTGCAAGAGGCGGCTTTGTTATCGACCTTGAGTGGAAAGACTCAAAGATAACAGCCTGCCACATTCACTCAAAGTGCGGAAAGAAATGCAGGATAGTGTGTGACAGTGTAAAGGTACACACTGCAAGCAGCGAGGTACAGACCTTGTACACAGACGGCGCAGCAGAGTTTGACACGGAAACAGGTAAAACATACACGCTCACATTCTGAGCAAAAGACAAAATTTGAGAGGATATTGAAATGAGACATTATCGGATAATGGCAGCGGCTGTTGCAGCAATTTGCACGCTGTCAGGCTGCGGAGTGCAGATAGGCAGAAACGAGAGCATGACCGCCCCCGAAAAAACATCTGTTGTAACCACAACAAAGAAACAGACAAACGATGACAGCAAGGCTGACGAGCAGGCTTTAAAAAGCTACGAAGAAACAAAGATAGTGGCAAACGCCATACCTTATGTTAAATTTACAAAAAGCGTTGAAGCCGAAACAGGCTCAGTTTCAGGCAAGGCGAAAGTAAAAAGCGACCGCAAGGGCTACAAGGGCAAGGGTTATGTGACGAACATTTCCGCTGAGGAAGATTGGTCAAGAGAGATCGAGCTTACCGACTCACAGTATTATAACCTTACCATAACAGTGGCTTCCGATGTGCCGTGCGTGAACGGCATAGCTGTGAACGGTAAAAAGCTTCAGGATTTCTCAGCCAGCGGCTCGGGCAAGTTTGAAAAGGTGACTTTCAAGAATATCTACATAGAAAAAGGCAAGACGGCAATATCCGTTATCCCTGTGGACGGCGGACTTGACGTTGACTGCCTGACACTCACCGCAAGCGAGGATATATCAAAGCTTGACCTTACTATATCAAAGCCTGCTCTTTCAAACAAAGACTCCGACTACAACGCAAAAGCGCTTTATCAGTATCTTTGCGAAAGCTACGGCAAGCAGGTGCTTTTGGGTCAGCATGACACCATCGGCACATCTGCTGAAACAGACATGATATACAAAACCACAGGAAAATACCCTGCAATACGTTTTGGCGACCTTATGCTTGCCACTGAAAAGGACAGCATTACCACCGACACCGAGATGAACATCGCCATGGATTGGGCTTCAAAGGACGGCATAGTGGGCTATATGTGGCACTGGGCTGCCCCTGACGACAAGCGTGAATATTATGCCGACCAGACGGATTTTGACATCAAAAAGGCAGTTACAAAGGAAAATATTGCACAACTCAGCCTTGAGGATATCAAAAAGCTTCAAAAGGACGGCAAGGTAAGCAAAGAATGTGTCGCTGTCGTTCAGGATATCGACACCGTATCTGAGAAACTCTCCACCCTCCGTGATGAGGGAATAGCAGTGCTTTGGCGACCGCTCCACGAAGCCAGCAACGGTGATTTCTGGTGGGGCAATGACAAGGAAGCCTACAAATGGCTTTGGAAGCTTATGTACGAGCGTCAGACGAAATACCACAAGCTGAACAATCTCATATGGGTATGGTCAGCACAGAATGCCGATTGGTATGTGGGAGACGAATACTGCGACGTGCTTTCCTGCGATGTTTATGACGACGGCAATAAGGACGCACAGGTGAACATAATGCTTTTCCTGCAAAGCATATCAAAGAACAAGCCTATTGCAATGAGCGAATGTGGAAGCTTCCCTGACATACAGAGCATTGCAGACGAAAAAGCCATGTGGGCGTTCATAGGTCAATGGGGCGGAAATTATCTTATGACCGATGACGGCAAGCTTGCTGAAGAAAACAACACCGCCGCCGAGCTTATCAAGATGTATAACAACAATCTCACTCTAACAAGGGATAAGCTCCCCGACTTCACCCACCTTGCAAGTTCCATAAAGGACACGGAAGAAAAATCCGCTGAGAGCAAAAAGAATGATAGTTCAAAGGCTGACAGCAAGATGAAAAAAGAAAATACTTCTAAAGCAGAATAGAAAAAGACCGCTGAGAACTCTCTCAGCGGCATTTTTATACCCTATTTACCTTTCAGCGCCTCAGAAAGCGTCCGCCAGCCAAGCATTGCGCACTTTACTCTCGCAGGCATATGGGAAATATCCATGTGCGCAGAAGCTTCTTCAAGGCTGTCTAGGAATTTTCAACAAACAATTATTCTAAACTAACTCGCATAAAGTGATGATAACAAAAAAATTGATTTTACCCCTTGACAAATAATATTATATGACGTATAATATATTCAACGATATAGTATTATAGATCTATATAATAACTGAGCTGACTAAAGAGAGGAGAGAGTAAATGGGCTTTCCAATAAGTGCAGGACTGCTTGATTCCATGGTACTGTCAGTGGTAGACAGAGAGGATACCTATGGATATGAGATAACGCAGTTCATACGCAGTGCGGTGGACGTTTCAGAATCCACCTTGTATCCTGTACTGAAACGGCTTCAAAAAAACGAGCTGCTTGAAACCTACGATAAGGAATATATGGGCAGGAACAGACGTTATTATCATGTTACCCCAAAGGGAGAAAAAGCTCTTGAAGAATACCGCAGAGAGTGGAAGAAGCATAAGAATATGGTAGACCGTATATTATTAGAAAAAGGTGGAGAAAACACATGAACAGACTTGAGTATCTTACCCGGCTGCGCAGACTGCTTGAAGACGGCGGACTTGCCGAAGATGAAATAAATGACGCAATGGGGTTTTATGAGGAGATATTCCTTGATGCAGGAACAGCCCATGAAGCTGAAACTGCCGCAAACCTCGGCTCGCCCGAAGAGCTTGCCAACAAAATTTTGCAAGACAGTGGCATACACCCACAAGGCGACTCGGTATTTCAAATGGAAGCCGCCGCTGACCCCTCACAGGCTCGTGATACTGACAATAATGTGCCACAGAACAGCAATTCTCTCTCAAAGCTTCTTGTTATAATCATAACAAGCCCAATATGGTTCAGCCTTATGTGTGCCTTTGCCGCAATAGCCTTGGCGATACTTTGCGCACTTTTAAGCATAATAATTGCAGTTTTCGCAACAGGCTTCTCCCTTACAATAGGCGGTATAGTAACGCTTTTCACGGTCTATCCCGCAGGCATTGCCCTTATCGGTGCAGGACTTATTTGTATCGGACTTGGAGGCATGATTGTAATGCCTGTTATAAGGTGCATATGGCGTGGCTGTGTAAGCCTTTTCAACAAATTCACAAACTTTGTCCATAGGTTTGTAAGCTCAAAGGCGGTGGCGTAATGGCAAAATATGATAACACAGGCGACGTAAAACGCAGACGTTTCCCATTTTTTTTGACGATATTTATTATCGGCATAGTGCTTTTCATTGTGGGCGTGGTGCTTATCAAGGTCACAAACACCAAAAGCTTGGCAAGCGTTATTCCTACAACGAAACTTTTGAGGTTGCCACTATAGATAATATGGAGATCGACTTCTCCGCAGGGGATCTCAACATCAAAAAGAGCAGTGACGAAAATATCCACGTCACAGGAGAAAATCTTCCAGAGAAGATAAATTTTTCGTCATCAAACAGCAAGCTTCAGGTCAAGACCGCCGACAGCCTTTTGCACCTTAAAGGCGGATATATCTCCTTTGACGGAAGTCAGCCTACGCTGACTATAGAGCTTCCTGAAAAAGCGTTTGACACTGTAAAGATAGACGCAGGCGCAGGACAAATGAAGCTTTCAGATCTGACCTGTGAAAACCTCGACATAGATTTCGGTGCAGGAAGCTCAGAGGTCATTAACGTCACCTGCAAAAATGAAGCCGACTTTGACCTAGGAGTAGGAAAAACAGTTTTCAAAGACTGCACCTTCAACGATTCCGACTTTGACTGCGGAGTAGGCGAAACAGACTTTGCAGGAAAGCTTCTCGGTGACGCTGAGATAGACGGCGGCATAGGAAGTATAAATTTTGATATCGATGGCTGCAAAAACGACTATAAGATAAAATCAGACAGCAAAGTGAAAATAAATAGCACAACAGAAGAGAACGAGCTTCACTACAAAATAAAACTTGACATTGACAACGGTATCGGCGAAATTTCGCTTAATTTCAGATAAGGAGTGATAGAAATGGCAAAGCCACTTTACAAATTAAGAGAAGGCAGGATAATTTCAGGCGTTTGCGCAGGACTAGCCGAGTATTTCAACATCGACGTGAACATAGTCAGAATCTGTGCAGTGCTTATAGGCTGTGCAGGCGGTGCGGGCGTTATCGCATATATTGCGGCTGCAATGCTTCTGCCTGAGAGATAAGACCATACTAAAAACAAAAACCACGGCTGAATGTAAACTCAGCTGTGGTTTTTTTACGTCTTAACAAATATCTTTTCTGTTCATGAAAGTATGTGACCAATGCACAAAAGTGCCGCACCAAAACTGTGCAAACAAATGATTTATATTTTAATTTGGCAACAATTCTGCAATTGTTGCATTTTTTATGCAACAAAACACCTCTTTTTCGGGATAAGTAGGAGGTGATAAACATGGAAGCAGTTATAGCAGCGTTCATAGCGGCGGCCGCCAGCATAGCCTGCCAGCTTATAATAGCTCGTTCGGGAGCTAAAGAAAACAAAAAATCACAGGAAGCCACCGAACGGCTTATTATATATAGAATAGATAGGCTGGAACAAACAGTTTCCGAGCATAACGCACTTATCTCAAGAATGGCGGCAGCGGAACAAAAGATAACAGACATGGAAAGGGAGAGATATTCATGAAAGAAAAACTCGCAAAGCTCATTGACGTAAAATCGCTTGTCACACTGCTTATGACAAGCGTGTTCTGTATCCTCACGCTGAAAGGGATAGTCAGCGGAGAGCAGTTCATCACAGTTTTCACCGTGGTGATATCATTTTACTTTGGCGTACAGACGGCAAAAAAATCTGGAGGTGACGGCAATGGAAAAAGCTAAGGGCATAGACGTTTCCCATTGGCAGGGGAGAATAGATTTTGACAAGGTGAAGTCACAGGGTTACAGCTTTGTGATGATAAACGCAGGCTACGGCAAGTACATCAGTCAAAAAGACGAAAATTTCGAGAAGAACTACGCCGCCGCCAGAAAAGCTGGTCTTAATATCGGCACATACTGGTATTCCTACGCCCTCACAGAAGCCGATGCACTTGCGGAAGCGAAAACTTTTCTTGAAGCGGTCAAAGGCAAGAAGTTTGAATATCCCCTCGCCTTTGATATCGAGGACGCTTCCCAAAGTGAACTTCCAAACGCTGCCATAAACAAAATTATAGAAGCCTTCTGCGACTATCTTGAAAATAAAGGCTACTATGCGGCTGTCTACAGCTACGCAAACTTTTTCAAGCGCAAAGTATCAGACTCCGTAAAAAACCGCTACGACATTTGGGTGGCACACTTTGACGTTGCAAAGCCTGCCATATCAAACTATGGAATGTGGCAGTATACAAGCAAAGGAACTGTAAACGGTGTTTCCGACCGCTGTGATTGCAACTACGCCTACAAAGACTACCCTGCCATAATGAAGAAAAAGTGCCTTAACCTTTACCCTTCCAACGCAAAAAATCTCGATACCACTGGCTACAAAAAAGGCGATAAAGGCAATGGTGTCCTTGCACTGAAATATCTTCTTATGCTTGCAAAGAAAAAGGGTATGCACAATATCAACCTTGATAAAAACGATATTTTCGGTGCAGGTACTCAGAAAGCAGTGAACAATATACTCAAAAACCACAGCTATTCACAAAACGGCATAGCAGGCAAGAAATTCATTGACCTTTTAGGCAACGAGCTTCTAAAATAAGCACAAGCAACCGCAACAAACATAGGGACGAACTGCGTTCGCCCGCCTATACTCAAATACAAAGCCCCATATTAGCACATAAAAAGGCTGTACCCTTACGGATACAGCCTTGAATGCTATGCAAAATTTATTAAACCAACTGAATGATAGCCATTTCAGCAGCGTCGCCACGACGTGGTCCGATCTTGATGATCTTTGTATAGCCGCCGTTTCTGCCTCATATGAGGTGCAATGTTGTCAAACAGCTTCTTAGCTACGTCTTCCTTAGTTACATAAGAAAGTACCTGACGCTTTGAGTGAAGGTCGCCTGCCTTGCCGAGAGTAATCATTTTCTCAGTCATAGCAGCAACTTCCTTAGCTCTTGTTACAGTGGTTTCAATCTTACCGTTTTCGAGAAGATAAGTAACCATAGCTCTGAGCATTGCTTTTCTCTGGTCGCTAGTTCTTCCCAGCTTTCTTGTGCCTGGCATAGATTTTCACTCCTTACTTTAATTATCGTCCTCTGAATTAAGGTCGTAACCCAATGAATGAAGCTTTTCCTTGACCTCGTCGAATGACTTCTTACCAAGGTTTCTTACCTTCATCATTTCTTCAGCAGACTTTTCAATCAAATCGTTAACCGTGTTAATTCCTGCACGCTTCAGACAGTTAAATGAACGCACAGATAAGTCAAGTTCCTCAATGGTCATCTCAAGGATCTTTTCCTTGCCCTTTTCATCCTTTTCAACCATCATCTCTACAACGTTAGTCTCTTCTGAGAGATCAACAAAGAGATTCAGATGCTCGTTGAGGAGTTTGGCTGCCATTGATACAGCTTCCTTAGCGGAGATAGTACCGTCGGTCCAAACCTCCAATGTCAGCTTATCAAAATCGGTGATCTGTCCAACACGGGTGTTGTCAACCGTGAAGTTCACCTTTAATACAGGCGTATAAATACTGTCTACTGCAATAACACCAATAGGGGCGTTAGGCATAAGCGCCTTGTTCTTTTCCGCAGAAACATATCCACGACCTCTGTCGATGACAATTTCCATATAAAGCTTTGCGCCCGGTCCCAAAGTTGCAATGTGCATATCAGGAACAAGAATGTCCACCTCAGAATCTGTCTTGATGTCGCCGGCAGTGACAACGCACTCGCCCTCGGCCTCAATGTAGATAGTCTTAGGACCCTCGCCGTAAAGCTTTGCAGTTAAACCCTTGAGGTTAAGAATGATCTCAGTAACATCTTCCTTAACTCCGGGAATTGTTGATAGTTCGTGGTGTACACCGTCGATCTTTACCGATGTAACGGCGACGCCTGGCAAAGAGGAGAGCAGTACACGTCTCAGACTATTTCCGAGCGTAATACCATAGCCACGCTCCAGAGGCTCGAGAATAAACTTGCCGTATGTTCCGTTGCTCTTTAGCTCGGCTGTTTCGATTTCAGGCTTTTCTATTTTTTCAAGCATTTAAGACCCTCCTGTTTTCAAACTCGATTGTTTTATATGATCAATAACACATACACTTCCAAAAACATATCAAGTATTTCTCCGATACGCACTCCCGAAGAGTGCATACCGTAAGAACCACTATCAATACATTATTTAGAATACAACTCGACGATGAGGTGCTCCTCGATGTCATAGTCAAGGTCTTCCTTAACAGGCATACGAAGAACCTTAGCTGTCTGGTTGTCCTTGTTTACATCAAGCCATGTAGGAGCTGCCTTTGAAGCGTTAGCCTCAATGATCTGCTTGAACTTCTCGCTCTTCTTGCTGTTTTCCTTAAGTGAGATAACATCGCCTTCCTTGATTCTGTAAGAAGGAATGTCAACTCTCTTGCCGTTAACAAGATAATGACCGTGAACAACGAGCTGACGAGCCTCTCTTCTTGTCATTGAAAGACCCATTCTGTATACAACATTGTCAAGTCTTGACTCGAGAAGAGTAATGAGGTTAGCACCGGCCTGACCCTCCATTTTCTCAGCAAGCTCGAACAGGTGACGGAACTGCTTCTCAAGAACGCCGTAGATGAACTTGAGCTTCTGCTTTTCCTTAAGCTGCATACCGTATTCTGAAACTTTCTTTCTCTTGTTAGCGTTAGGATCACGCTTTGTTTCCTTAGCGATACCCATAACTGCTGGGCTGATTCCGAGAGATTTACATCTCTTGAGTATTGGTTCTCTATTTACTGCCATGGTAAATACCTCCGTTTTCTAAATGTTATCGGGTCTTAGCCGAATTGCTTACCCGACTTTGAGTAAACTACAAACTCAAATTGTCTTATAAACTATACACGTCTTCTCTTTGGAGGACGGCATCCATTGTGAGGGATCGGAGTTACATCCTTGATAAGTCTAACTTCAAGATCCTCAGACTGCAAAGCTCTGATTGCAGCCTCACGGCCAGCACCAGGTCCCTTTACAAAAACTTCAACTGTCTTAAGGCCATGCTCCTTAGCAGCTCTTGCAGCAGTTTCAGCAGCTGTCTGAGCAGCGAATGGAGTAGACTTCTTAGAACCTCTGAAGCCGAGTCCGCCGGCAGATGCCCAAGAAATAGCATTGCCCTGCATATCTGTAATAGTTACGATAGTGTTGTTAAAAGTAGACTGGATATGAACCTGTCCCTGTTCAATGTTCTTTCTTTCACGACGACGACGAATAGTAGTCTTCTTCTTAGCCTGAGCCATTGTTCACACCCTCCTTACTTCTTCTTATTAGCGATTGTCTTTACAGGACCCTTACGAGTTCTTGCGTTGGTCTTTGTTCTCTGACCTCTAACTGGGAGACCTCTTCTGTGACGAAGACCACGATAACAACCGATTTCTGTCAATCTCTTGATATTGAGCGCAACATTTCTTCTGAGGTCACCCTCAACAGTGATGTTATGGTCAATATATTCACGCAATTTAGCTACATCGTCCTCAGACATATCCTTAACTCTTGTGTCAGGATTTACGCCTGTTTCATTAAGAATCTTAGTAGCAGTTTTCTGACCTATACCATAGATATAAGTAAGAGCAATTTCAATTCTCTTATCCTTTGGCAGGTCGATACCAGCAATACGAGCCATTATTTAGCTGCACCTCCATTATTGGTTTGTTAGCCCTGACGTTGTTTGTGCTTAGGATTCTGGCAGATTACCATAACCTTGCCTTTTCTCTTGATTACCTTGCACTTCTCGCAGATAGGCTTAACTGAAGGTCTTACTTTCATTGAAATACCTCCTTTGAATTTAGCGACAAGAATTAAAAATTCTTAAACTTACGGGAAAGCTTACTTAGCTCTCCATGTGATTCTTCCCTTTGTCAAGTCATACGGTGACATTTCGACCGTTACCTTATCTCCGGGTACGATACGAATATAATTCATACGCAGCTTACCCGAAATATGAGCAAGGATTTTATGACCGTTTGAAAGTTCTACCAGAAACGTTGCATTTGGCTTAGCCTCAATTACCGTTCCCTCAAGTTCGATAACGTCTTCCTTTGACATTAAAAAACCTCCCCATCTAAAAGGTTTTGGTCTGCTGTAACACGGTTTGGGTCAAAACCTTGTATCAGCCGTCTTAATTTCCTGTTTGTCAGCTCATCAGTGCTGATGTTGACGCCCGCAGGTGAAATGTGTTTTATGTTTTTACGCTTTGGCTTTTCAAGCTTACGCTCCTTGCCGTCTGCGATATACACAAAACCGCCGCTGGCAGCTACCGCAACAAAATATCTGCCCTTATCACGGCCTGCGTTCGCAAGCACCACTGAACCGATCGGTATATCTACAACGCTTTTCTCCGTCATACTTTGGTCAGGATAACTGCCCCGTCAGGAGTAACTGCGATTGTATGCTCAAAATGAGCCGCCCACTTTCCGTCTTTTGTCTTGACAGTCCAACCGTCAGGCATTGTCTTGATATCAGCCGTACCCATGTTTATCATAGGCTCTATGGCTATTACCATACCTGCCACAAGTCTGATGCCGTGACCAGCCTTGCCATAGTTTGGAACTTCCGGATCTTCGTGCAGGTTTTTGCCCACACCGTGACCTACGAACTGTCTTACAACGGAGTAGCCGTTGTCCTCATTGTATTTCTGAATCGCCGCACCCAGGTCGCCAAGTCTAACGCCCGGCTTTACCATATCTATTGCAAGATACAGACTTTCTTCGGTGGACTTCATCAGAGCCTCTGCTTCAGGGGAAATCTTGCCTACAGCAAAGGTCTTGCAGGAATCTCCGTGATAGCCGTCAATGTAAGCACCAACGTCTACTGAAACTATGTCGCCCTCGCAAAGCTTGCGTGGACCGGGGATACCATGGATTATCTCATCGTTGACGGAAATGCAGGCTGAGCCTGGAAATCCGCCGTAGCCAAGGAAGCTTGGCTTTGCACCATGAGAAGTGATATATCTGTGAACGACTTTATCAAGCTCGTAGGTAGTCATACCTGGTCTGATAGCCTCGCCCACAGCGATCAATGCTCCGGCGGTTATTGCGCCCGCCTTCTGCATTTTCTCGATCTCTTTATTGGATTTAACGCATATCATTAAAAACGCCTCGGATCTATGCCTTAACAGCTTCGAGAACAAGCTTTGAAGTGTCCTCTACCTTATCCTGTCCCTCAACGGTAACGAGCTTACCCTGCTTACCGTAGTAATCTTTAAGAGGAGCGGTTGATTTGTGATATGTCTGAAGTCTGCTGATAACTGTTGCAGGCTCGTCGTCCTTACGGATAACGATCGGCTTTCCGCAAACATCACACACGCCCTCTACCTTTGAAGGCTTGAAAGCTGTGTGGTAAGTAGCGCCACAGTCGAGGCAAACTCTTCTGCCTGAAAGTCTCTGCTGAATAGTCTCGTCAGGAACATATATCTCTATGACCTTGTCTATCTTAACGCCCATAGCGTCAAGAGCCTCAGCCTGAGGAACTGTTCTTGGAAAACCGTCCAGAATGAAACCGTTCTGAGCGTCAGGCTCAGCGATCCTGTCCTTGAGGATACCAATTACGATATCGTCTGATACAAGGTCGCCTGCGTCCATAGCAGCCTTAGCCTTGAGACCGTACTCAGTGCCAGCCTTAACAGCAGCTCTGAGCATATTGCCTGTAGAAATAGTAGGAATGTTCAGAGCCTTGCAGATAACCTCAGCCTGAGTTCCTTTTCCCGCACCGGGAGCGCCTAAAAGAATAATATTCATTTTTAACTCCTTTTTATCTCAAACGTAAAGCCTATGGTTTATTCAAGGAAGCCCTTATGATGACGCATCATCATCTGAGATTCCATAGTTCTTGCAGTTTCAAGAGCAACTGATACAACGATGAGTATCGAAGTACCGCCCATTGCAATATTCATCTTTGTGATCGAAGTGAAGATAATAGGGAAGATAGCGATTATTCCGAGGAACACAGCTCCTACCAAAGTTATCTTTGACAGAACCTTCTTAAGATAATCGGAAGTTGGTCTACCAGGTCTGATACCAGGGATACCACCGTTGTTCTGTCTGAGGTTGTTTGCGATCTCAAGTGGATTATACTGCATTGAAACATAGAAATAGTTGAAGCCGATTATCAGCACAAAGTACAGACAAGCGTAGAACGGATGAGTGTACTCGAACCAGTGAAGGAAGTGATCGTAGAAGCTTCCGCTCTTTGGTTCAATGAACATTTTGAGTGTTGAAGGCAGTGACATGAAAGCCATTGCAAAGATGATAGGCATAACGCCGCTCATTGCGATCTTGATCGGAATAAAAGTATTCTGACCGCCGTACTGTTTTCTGCCGACTACTCTCTTAGCGTACTGTATCGGTATTCTTCTTTCAGCCTCGTTCATAAAGATGATAAAGCCTATCATCAGAATGAATACAACAAGGATAGCAATTACGAGAATGATGTTCTTAGCCTCGCCTGTCTTCATGTAATCGAACAGACCGATAACTGCTGAAGGACCTCTTGCAATGATACCTGCGAACAGGAGCATTGAGATACCGTTTCCGATACCCTTCTCGTTGATCTCATCACCGAGCCAGATCGTCAGTGACGCACCTGCTGTAAAGCAAGCGATAATAACTATCTCTGCGAATATCTTGCTAAAGCCCTCTGTGTAAACACAAGCACCCGCTTTCTTCATGGTGAGGTAATATGCCCACGCCTGGAAGATAGCAATAGCAAGTGACGCATACTTTGTTATCTTGTTGAGTTTCTTTCTACCCTCAGGACCTTCCTTCTGGAGTCTTTCCAGCGGTGGGAGAGCGTAGGTCAGAAGCTGAATGATAATTTGTGCATTGATATAAGGTGAAACGGAGAGCGCCAAGAGAGTAGCTTTTGAAAAGTTACCTCCTGACAGAACGTTCAGATAGCTGAAAAAGTCACCTGACGAAGCACTCTGTTCAAACCATGCTGACAATGCGGCTGAGTCAAGGTAAGGTACAGGAACTGTACCGCCGACTCTGTAGATGATGATGATGAAAAAAGTAAATAGAAGTTTTTTTCTTAATTCCGGAACTCTCCAGGCATTACGAAATGTCTCTATCACAATTACATCACCTCAACCTTCCCGCCTGCCTTTTCAATCTTTTCCTTAGCAGCTGCTGAGAACTTAGCAGCCTTAACGGTAAGGTTTTTAGTTAATTCGCCGTTTCCGAGGATCTTGACGCCGTCAAGTTCCTTCTTGATGATGCCTGAAGCTTTAAGAAGCTCAGTATCAACAACTGTGCCGTCAACAAATCTATCAAGATCAGATACATTTACGATAGCATACTTTGTTGCGAAAATATTGTTGAATCCACGCTTAGGGATTCTTCTTGCGAGCATTGTCTGTCCGCCTTCAAAGCCCGGTCTTATTCCGCCGCCGGAACGAGCCTTCTGACCCTTATGTCCCTTGCCTGCGGTCTTTCCGTTACCAGAACCGTGACCTCTGCCCTTGCGCTTGCTCTCCTTTACGGAGCCTGCAACAGGTGATAATTCGTGCAGTTTCATTCAGATTGCACCTCCTTATGCTTCAGTTACTTTAATAAGATGGGAGATAACCTTTACCTTTCCCTTTGTCTGAGGATTGTCAGGCTGACAAGTCTTATCCCCGATTTTTCTGAGACCCAGTGAATTAGCGGTAGCGACCTGCTTATCGCTTCTTCCGTTAAGGCTCTTTATCAGTTCGATGTTTATTGCCATAACTGTTATCCTCCTTAGCCTGTAATTTCTTTAACTGTCTTGCCTCTGAGAGCTGCTACTGTTTCAGCGCTTCTGATGTTAGCAAGACCGCTTATTGTAGCTCTTACTGCGTTGTAAGGATTGTTTGAACGGAGCTGCTTAGCTCTGATATCCTTAATTCCAGCAGCTTCTACAACGGCTCTTACTGTGCCGCCTGCGATAACTCCAGTACCTGGTGCTGCAGGCTTGAGAAGAACCTCGCCTGCACCGAACTTACCGATAATTTCGTGTGGGATCGTTGTTCCCTTAAGTGAAATTCTGATAAGGTTCTTCTTGGCGTCCTGGATTGCCTTTCTGATTGCGTCAGGAACTTCTCCTGATTTACCGATTCCGAAACCTACTACTCCGTTTCCGTCGCCTACTACTACGAGGACTGAGAACTTCATTATACGGCCGCCCTTAACAGTCTTTGATACTCTGTTAATTGCAACGACCTTTTCAGTAAGTTCCATGTTTGAAGCATCTATTAAAGCCAATGTTTACCCTCCTCTTTAGAACTTAAGTCCGCCTTCACGGGCTCCGTCTGCCAACTCCTGAACACGTCCGTGGTAAAGGTAGCCGCCTCTGTCGAATACGACATTCTCGATGCCCTTTGCCTTAGCCGCCTGAGCGATCATTTCGCCGACCTTACGAGCGCCTTCCTTGTTGCCGCCGTTGCCTTCAAAGTCCTTGGACATTGAGGAAGCGCTGCAAAGTGTTACGCCGTTTACGTCGTCGATAACCTGTGCATAAATATGCTTAGAGGAGCGGAATACGTTGAGGCGAGGACAATCAGCTGTTCCGTTGATCTTGTTGCGGACTCTCTGATGTCTTTTTGCTCTTGCCTTAGCCTTGTCAAGCTTTTTAACCATAGTAATTCTCTCCTTTTATTACTTCTTGCTGCCCTTACCAGCCTTACCTTCCTTACGGATAACATACTCGCCTTCGTAACGAATACCTTTACCCTTATAAGGCTCTGGTGGACGCTTCTCACGGATCTCACAAGCAAACTGACCTACTTCCTGCTTGTCGCAACCTGAAATTACGATGTGGTTTGCGTCAGGTACATCGATCTTGATAGTATCTGTTTCAGGTACGATTACCTGATGAGAAAAACCAAGGTTGAGAACAAGGTTCTTACCCTGCTTCTGTGCTCTGTAACCTACACCAACGATCTCAAGCTTCTTTGCGAAACCCTCTGTAACACCCTCTACCATGTTGTGTACGAGTGTTCTTGTCAGACCGTGCAGTGACTTGTGGAGCTTATCCTCTGAAGGACGCTCTACTGTGATCACGCCGTCTGCACACTTTATGATCATATCCTTGTGGAACTCTTTTGTGAGTGAACCCTTAGGACCCTTTACTGTAACTACGTTTCCGTCTGCAACAGTAACCTCTACACCTGCAGGAACACTAATTGGCTTAATACCTATTCTTGACATAACTTAGTCCTCCTTACCAGATGAATGCGAGAACTTCTCCGCCGACATTCAGCTCTCTAGCCTTCTTGTCTGTGATAACGCCCTTTGAAGTAGATACGATAGCAATGCCAAGACCCTTTATAACCTTTGGCATATCCTCGCAGCTTGCGTAAATTCTCAGACCAGGCTTTGATACTCTTCTGAGTCCTGTGATGACTGGATTTCTGTTCTCGTCATATTTAAGAGTAATTCTAATGATACCCTGCTTACCGTCTTCAATGATCTTGAAGTCCTTAACGTATCCTTCGTCTACGAGGATCTGTGTGATCGACTTCTTCATATTAGATGCAGGAACGTCAACTGTTGCGTGCTTCGCAGTACTTGCGTTACGGATTCTTGTAAGAAGATCCGCTATTGTATCAGTAATTTGCATGCGTGTTAACCTCCTTTTACCAACTAGCCTTCTTAACTCCCGGAATCTTACCCTCGTGAGCCAACTCTCTGAAACAAATACGGCAAACGCCGAACTTTCTCAGATAAGCGTGAGGTCTTCCGCAGATCTTACATCTGTTGTAAGCACGAGTGGAATATTTAGGCGTAGCCTGCTGTTTGTTGATCATAGCCTTCTTAGCCATTTTTTATCCTCCTCTTACTTATCAGCAAATGGAGCACCCATAAGTGAAAGCAGCTCCTTTGCCTCTTCATCAGTTTTTGCAGTTGTGATAAAGTTGATATCCATACCACGAACCTTATCTATCTTATCGTATTCGATCTCAGGGAAGATCAGCTGCTCCTTAAGACCAGTAGAGTAGTTGCCTCTGCCGTCGAAAGAGTTAGGGTTGATACCTCTGAAATCTCTTACACGAGGAAATGCTACGTTGAAAAGTCTGTCAACGAATTCATACATTTTCTCAGCTCTCAGTGTTACCTTAACACCGATGATCTGTCCGTCTCTGAGCTTGAAGTTAGCAACGGACTTCTTTGCCTTACAAACGATCGGCTTCTGTCCTGTGATAGCAGCCAGATCAGTCATGATAGCGTCGATAACCTTCTTGTTATCCTTATCTGCGCCGCAGCCCACGTTGATAACTACCTTATCAAGCTTTGGGATCTGCATAACGTTAGCGTATTCGAATTTCTTCATCATAGCAGGAGCTACGTCGCTAACATAATATTCTTTAAGTCTAGCCATCGTAATATCCTCCTAATTAAAATTCTTCGCCGCAGTCTGCGTTCTTGCAGACTCTAACTTTAGTACCGTCCTCAAGGAACTTATGAGCGACTCTTGTTGGCTTGCCGCACTTAGGGCAAACTGCCTGTACCTTTGAAGCGTACATTGCAGCCTCAGCCTCAACTATGCCGCCCTGCTCGCCCTGACGTCTTGGCTTAACGTGCTTTGTAGCAATGTTAAGACCCTCAACGATTACCTTTCCCTCCTTAGGGGAAACTTCCAGGATCTTGCCCTTCTTACCCTTGTCCTTACCGGAGAGGATAACGACGGTGTCGCCTGTTTTTACGTGTACCTTATTCATTGTTACGACACCTCCAATTAAAGAACTTCTGGAGCAAGTGAAAGGATCTTCATATAATCCTTCTCTCTGAGCTCCTTAGCTACTGGTCCAAATATACGAGTACCTCTTGGGTTCTTGTCTTCTTTGATAATAACAGCTGCGTTTTCGTCAAAACGGATATATGTGCCGTCTGCACGACGAAGACCCTTAGCTGAACGAACGATTACTGCTTTAACAACGTCGCCCTTTTTAACAACTCCGCCTGGTGTTGCCTTTTTAACAGAACAAACTACAACGTCACCGATGTTTGCATACTTTCTGCGTGTTCCGCCGAGTACCCTGATGCACATAAGCTCCTTTGCTCCGGAGTTATCTGCTACCTTCAGGTAAGTCTGCATTTGTATCACAGTGCGTTCCTCCTTTCAGAATTTAACGTGCGGTCGGCAGAAGTTATCTGCCACCTGCACTATTGCGTTTTAATTACTTAGCCTTCTCAAGAACGTTAACAAGACGCCATCTCTTGTCCTTTGACAGAGGTCTTGTTTCCATAACTTCAACCTTGTCGCCTATATTGCAGACATTGTTTTCGTCATGTGCCTTAAGCTTAACTGTTCTCTTGATGATCTTCTTGTAAAGTGGGTGCTGTACGTTATCCTTGATAGCAACTACGATAGTCTTATCCATCTTGTTGGAAACTACAACGCCAACTCTGGTTTTTCTCAAATTTCTCTCTTCGCTCACAGTTAATCCTCCCTTCGAAAATTACTGAACATTGGACTCTTGCTTACGAATGAATGTCTTTACACGAGCAATATCCTTCTTCACAGCCTGAAGTCTCTTAGGATTCTCCAACTGATTTACAGCGTGCTGGAAACGAAGGTTAAAAAGCTCCTGCTTGAGCTCAGCGAGTTTGCTGTTGAGCTCGTCGACTGTCATATCCTTGATTTCATTAGCCTTCATTATTGCTCACCACCCGTTTCTTGAGTATCTCTTTTAACGAACTTACACTTGATAGGCAGCTTGTGCATTGCAAGACGCATTGCTTCTCTAGCTGTCTCTTCAGGTACTCCTGCGATCTCGAACATTACTCTGCCCGGCTTAACAACGGCTACCCAATACTCAGGTGCGCCCTTACCTTTACCCATTCGAGTTCCAAGAGGCTTTCTTGTTGCAGGCTTATCTGGGAAGATCTTGATCCAAACCTGACCGCCACGCTTGATGTATCTTGTCATTGCGATACGGGCAGCTTCGATCTGATTTGATGTGATCCAAGCAGGCTGAAGAGCCTGAAGACCATACTCACCGTGAGAAACTGTGTTACCTCTCATAGCCTTTCCTGTCATACGGCCACGGTGCTGTTTTCTGAACTTAACTCTCTTTGGAAGCAGCATTACTTGTTACCTCCCTCTTTTTTAGCCTTATTGAAGTCACGCTTACCATTTCTGTTCTGGCGTCTTCTGTCGTTTGACTCTCTCTTGTCTGAAGCAGCAACTTCGCCCTTAAGAACCTCGCCTCTGTATATCCATACCTTAACGCCGATCCTACCGTAAGTTGTGTGTGCCTCAGCTGTACCATAGTCGATGTCAGCTCTGATCGTCTGAAGTGGAATTGTACCCTCGTGGTATGTTTCTGCTCTAGCGATCTCTGCACCGCCAAGACGGCCGCCGCATCTAACCTTGATACCCTTAGCGCCGAGCTTCATTGCTCTGCCGATAGACTGCTTCATTGCTCTTCTGAATGAGATTCTATCTTCAAGATCATGTGCGATCTTTTCTGCAACGAGCTGTGCATTGATGTCAGGCTGCTTTACCTCAACAATGTTGATAGCAACGCTCTTGCCGATCATCTTTTCAACGTTTGCACGGAGCTTTTCGATCTCTGCGCCGCCTCTGCCTATTACGATACCAGGCTTTGCACAGTGGATGTGGATTCTTACCTTCTGACCGCCGTCCTTATCGGCAAATCTTTCGATCTCTACTTTTGGAACGCCGGCGTATACGCACTTATCTGCTGGATTCTTTGATCTTGTATTCAGCTCTTTAAGAATGAAGTTACGAACGTTGTAATCCTCAACCAGTGTATCGCCAAAAGTACCCTTTTCTGCAAACCAGCGGGAGTCCCAATTCTTAATCACACCGACACGAAGTCCGTGTGGATTTACTTTCTGTCCCATAGTTTACCTCCTCTTTCAGCTTATTCCTTTTCCTTAAGAACGATCGTAACGTGTGATGTTCTCTTAAGGATTCTATATGCTCTGCCTTGTGCTCTTGGCATGATTCTCTTCATTATCGGTCCTGGACAAACATAGCACTCTGCAACGTAAAGGTTGTTCTTATCCATGTTATGGTTGTTCTCAGCGTTGTGAGCGGCGGACTTCAGAAGCTTCTCAAGATATTCACTTGCAGCCTTTGGTGTATGCTTTACTGTTGCCATTGCAACATCATAGTCTTTTCCTCTGATCAGATCGAGAACGATCTGTACCTTACGAGGAGCAATACGAGCATTTCTCAGAATTGCTTTTGCTTCCATTTGTATTCCTCCTTCCGCACTACTTACCGTTGTTTGAGGTCTTTGAACCTGCATGACCCTTGAATGTTCTTGTTGGAGCGAACTCTCCCAGCTTGTGACCAACCATGTCCTCTGTTACATATACAGGAACGTGCTTACGTCCGTCGTGAACTGCGAATGTGTGACCAACGAATTCAGGGAATATTGTAGAAGCTCTGCTCCATGTCTTGAGCACCTTCTTCTCGCCTGCATCGTTCATTGCCTTAACTCTCTTGTAAAGGACCTCCTGTACGTATGGTCCCTTCTTGACACTTCTACCCATTGATCATCTGCCTCCTTTCAGCATTACTTACCGTTTCTGCGTTTTACGATAAACTTATCGGAGCGATGATGCTTAGCACGGGTCTTGTATCCCATTGTAGGCTTACCCCAAGGTGTAACTGGAGTTGGTCTACCAACTGGAGCACGACCCTCACCACCACCGTGTGGGTGATCGCATGGGTTCATTACAGAACCTCTAACGGTAGGTCTCCAGCCCATATGACGCTTTCTACCTGCCTTACCGATATTTACGTTCTCATGGTCGATGTTTCCTACCTGACCGATTGTAGCCATGCAGTTTACAGGGACCTTTCTCATCTCGCCTGAAGGAAGTCTTACAAGTGCGTAGTTGTCTTCCTTACCCATGAGCTGAGCCATGTTTCCTGCTGAACGAACGAGCTGTGCGCCCTTACCAGGATAAAGCTCGATGTTGTGAATGAAAGTACCAACAGGAATGTTTATCATTGCAAGTGCATTACCAGGCTTGATGTCTGCGTCTGCGCCTGCTCTGATAACGTCACCAACCTTAAGACCATAAGGTGCGATGATGTATCTCTTCTCGCCGTCCTCATACTCTACAAGAGCAATGAATGCTGAACGGTTTGGATCGTACTCGATAGTAAGAACTGTTGCGTTCATATCGAGTTTGTTTCTCTTAAAATCAATTACACGGTATTTTCTTCTTACTCCGCCGCCTCTGTGACGAACAGTGATTCTACCGTAGCTGTTTCTACCTGAGTTCTTCTTGAGTGGCTCAAGCAGAGACTTACATGGAGCAACCTTTGAAAGCTCGGAATAATCGGTAACTGTCATACCTCTTCTGCCGGCTGTTGTAGGCTTGTAGCTCTTTATTGCCATTTGAAATTCACTCCTTATCTGAGTTTTGCGAAAAGGTCAAAGCGTTTTCACGCCAAGCGCCCTTCCATACTTACGTCCTGCGGTGAAATGATGAGCGGTCCTCGCCGCCTCGCAAGACCTTTCCGAAGGCTTCTCGGTATTCATGAAGTTCTTCGGAGCAATGCAGCCTTACGCTGCACCTCTTTTAGAGGATTTAGAACAAGCCCTCGAAGAATTCGATTGTCTTGTCACCCTCAAGAGTAACGATCGCTTTTTTCCAGTCTGGTCTGTAGCCTACGCTTCTTCCCATTCTCTTCTGCTTACCCTTAACGCTGATCGTGTTTACCTTAGCTACCTTTACGTTGAAAAGCTCTTCAACTGCCTTAGCGATCTCGATCTTGTTAGCGTCCTTAGCGACCTTGAAAGTGTATCTGTTAGCCTGAAGTCTGTCCATAGAGTCTTCAGTGATAACTGGCTTTAAAATAATATCTTGAGCAGTTCTCATTATGCGTAAACCTCCTCAATCTTCTTTACAGCCTCTGAAGAAACGATAAACTTATCATAGTTCAGAATGTCGTAAACACTGAGAGTATTTACAGTAGCTGTCTTAACGCCAGGAATGTTGGCTGCACTCTTGACAACAGTCTTGTCAGACTCTGCTGTAACGATGAGAGCCTTACCCTCAGCACCAAGTGCCTTGAGCATCTCAACAACTGCCTTTGTCTTGTAGCTCTCGAGCTTGATTGAATCAACAACTACGAGGTTCTCGTCAACGACCTTTGTTGAAAGTGCAGACTTCATACCGAGTCTTCTTTCTTTTTTATTAAGTGAATAGCTGTAATCTCTTGGCTTAGGACCGAGAGCAACACCACCGTGTACCCACTGTGGAGCTCTGATAGAACCCTGTCTTGCGTGACCTGTTCCCTTCTGTCTCCATGGCTTTCTACCACCGCCTCTTACTTCTGTTCTTGTAAGAGTTGACTGTGTGCCCTGTCTCTGGTTAGCAAGATAATTTACAACCATAGCGTGCATGATAGCCTTGTTTGGCTCGATACCGAAAATAGCATCGTTAAGCTCAGTGTCGGCAACCTTTTTGCCTGTCATATCAAATACTGAAATCTGTGACATTATGATTCCTCCTTCCACTAAGCCTTCTTAACGCAGTCGCAAATTGTAACTGTACCGTTCTTTGGTCCAGGAATTGCGCCCTTGATTGCGATAAGATTGTTTTCTGCGTCTACCTTGACGATCTCAAGATTCTGTACAGTTACCTTTACGTTACCGTACTGACCAGGCATACCCTTGCCCTTGAAGATTCTTGAAGGTGATGAACAAGCACCCATAGAACCTGCGTGTCTGTGTACAGGACCTGTACCGTGAGTTTCCTTAAGTCTTGAGTTGTTGTGACGCTTGATCGTACCGGAGAATCCGTGACCCTTGCTTGTACCGCTGACATCAACGATGTCGCCTGCAGCAAATGTGTCAGCCTTTACGATATCTCCAACATTAAGAGCTGATGTGTCAGCAAGTCTGAACTCCTTAAGAGTTCTCTTCATTGCAACGTCAGCCTTCTTGAAGTGACCCTGAAGAGGCTTGTTTACTCTCTTCGCTCTGATGTCGCCATAGCCAAGCTGAACAGCCTCATAGCCGTCATTCTCAACTGTCTTCTTCTGAACGACAACGCAAGGACCAGCTTCAACAACTGTTACAGGAATTACTTTTCCTGCTTCATCGAAAATCTGTGTCATACCGATTTTCTTACCGATGATTCCCTTTTGCATTATGTTTTCCTCCTATGTGGTTATTGGTCGGACTTGTCCGACGTGACCTGCGTGTTAAATGTTTTTTGAGATCGCACGCGATCTCATTTGGAGATTACTTGATCTCCATAACAATGTTAACGCCTGCAGGAAGTTCAAGATTTTCAAGAGCTGCTGTTGTTTCCTTTGTAGGTCTGAGCACGTCGATAAGTCTCTTGTGAGTTCTCATCTCGAACTGCTCACGGCTATCCTTGTACTTGTGTACAGCTCTGAGGATCGTGATTACCTCTTTGTCTGTAGGAAGTGGGATAGGACCTGAAACCTGTGCGCCTGAACGCTTAACAGCCTCAACGATCTTTGCTGCAGCTGCGTCTACAACCGCATGCTCGTAACCCTTGATCTTGATTCTGATCTTTTCATTGACTGCCACTTAAATCGCCTCCTTGTGCAAATTAAAAAAGTTTAGGGGGCAGCTTTCTTTCACTCAAGCCTCAGTCAATTGCGTAAATGATCGAGGCGTGCCGATCGCTTACGCAATTGACAGGTTCGAGCTTTAAAAGCTTTCTGTTGATACCCGTTTACACTCTGCCGTGTGTTCCCTGCCATTCTCATAAAAAATTCCGAAACCCACAAGGCTTTCGGACTCAGAAAACAGCGCACACAGCATCACACATACTCACGCTAAAGCAGACCTTGTCCGCTATCGCAAGAAGCATAAGCACATACTGTGTTCGGTATTAACAGTCGCCCGGTTTAAAATCGGACATACTCCACGGAAATTACCTGACCAACTGTCAGCAACCTTCCGCTTCATCGCATATCATCATCGTGTACATTAAATACACTGTGCAGTCACGCAAGTATTATTATACACTACTTTCAAGCCATTTGCAAGCGGTTACAGACAAATTACAATATAGAATTTTCGTCTATTTTCATCTATCTTTTTATACACATTGCACAATTTTCATTTGGCGTATCATTTGCCGCTACATTTTATTCATATCCTCTGCAAACGCAGTTTTATTCAGCCAAATGCACCTAAAGAGCAGCATTATGAACTGACTCACTGTCATTCAACTTTTCAAAATAATCTTTAGCCTTATTAGTATTTTCCGCCATTAGCTCTTTTATGTGGATCTGTGTATCGACCGCCTCGTCTGAGATCTCCTTGGGAACAGTTTGCTTTATTGATGCCGTATAACCTGCACCGTCCCTCGGCTGCCAACTGTCTGTCATCACCCATTCGCCGCCCTCATTTTGAAAATCTATCATTCTGCACATTGACGAGCCGCTGACATTCTCGGTGTATGAATATCTGTATCGTTCGCACAGACTCATTACATACACCTTGCAATGGGTATCGTCCACATTCTGCACGCCTAGAAGATAGTGGCTTTCCGCTAAGCAGTCATATTTATCGAAGTCATTTTTCTCTTTACCATACTCAACATTTATCACAGCATCTGATATTGCCTCATCTGTTAGCCCCTCGGGTAGGACGTGAACGACCTCCGCATCACAGCCCTTATAAATATAGTGTCCTCCAATTCCATGAGTTCTGTAATAAAACAGCACGAACTTTGCCCCTAAAACTATAAACAGCGCCGTTATCAACGCAAGAAATATTATAAGCTTTACATACACCTTCTTTTTCGGCTCTTCATAAGCTGCGTTTGTTTCTTTATTTGCATCGTTCATATTAAGCACCCCTTTGGTATGATATTAGCATAGTCCAAACTGCTGACTACAGTGGTGACAGGCTATGCTTATTTTGATATAATAAGAAGGTAATGGACTGACGGTCACCCCCTTAGAACT
>NZ_QTYG01000110.1:0-1689 GCF_003462045.1 Ruminococcus sp. AM31-15AC
TACAATAATGGCATTACTAAAAGAATCCTTTATAAAGTCAATTTTTTTCATTATCATATTTTTTAAAAGATCATTTATCATCTTTTACCTCCTAATACTTACCTCTTAATACCACTTTAAAAGTCCTTTGGTTGGATGTCGTAGTCGTCTTAATGCTTTACATTCTATCTGTCTAATTCGTTCTCTAGTTAGATGATATTCTTTTGCAACTTCCTCTAAAGTCCACTCTTTGCCATCATATAAGCCAAACCTATATCGAATTACTTCTCGTTCTTTGTTTGAAAGTGAACACAACATTTGTTCAACTTCAGCAGAACAAATGTTAGACATTACCACATCTTCAACGTTTTCACTTTCTATATCCACAATTAATTCGCCTAACTCTGTATCTGTTTCTTCTCCAGTGAGAGCATTTAAAGAAGATAATCTCATATATTTTTTTCGAACAGATATAGCTTGCAAAACCTGTTCTTCGCTTAATTGCAAATCAAATGCTATCTGTTTGATTCTTGCATCATAGTCGAACCCACACATATCGTATTTCTCATCAAGTTTTGTTATTTTTATGATTTTTTCAATCATATGCACTGGCATTCTAATAGTATATCCTGTATCAGCTATTTCTCTTGTTATTGATTGTTTGATCCAGTATGTTGCATATGTACTAAACGCATTATCAGATGTAAAGTCATATTTTCGTGCGGCTTGCAATAATCCAATATAGCCAGCTTGCGTTAAATCATCAATAGATAAGTCATTGCCATAATACCCTTGATATGCACATGCATATTTTGAAACCAAATTTTTATTTTTTATACAGATATCCTGCATTGCCTAAATATTTCCGTCTTGAATCAATTTGCATAGCGTTTCGTTCTTTTGCGTAATATTTGAAAATACGGGAGTGTGTGATGATACATCATCTTCAAATACACTGCGATCATATAAAATATCATTTGAATAGGGATTACGTTCATCTTCAGTCATATTTAATGGGTCGCTAAGGTCTTCTATACTGGACGTTGCAATATCTAGTGGCAGTATTTCTTCGTCAATCAATTCAACACCTAGAGCAAAAAGAATTTCAACAATTTCGTATTGTTTTCGACGTGGATACATTCTGAAAACTTTATCAAAATTCTCATAGGACATATAACCAGAACGAACAAATGGTTTTGCCATATTAAAGAATTTTTGTTCCTCTGTAATCTCGTTTATAACAGCTATTCCTTTTTTAGGCAAAAGATCGACAATTTCATTTATTTCTTTTTCTGATAAAAAATCACCGAAAAGTTCATTTATTTTCGTAAAAGGAATAACACCATTATTAACATAGGGTTTAACCATATGCATAATGATATCCTCGTTCATAAACATCCCTCTTTTCGTAATAAATGTAATTAATCACAATGATTGTATTTGAATTTTGTTTTACATCAGTAATCTATTAAGCCTGTCAAGATAACCCAAGCCATGTGAACATGCAAATTCAAAAAGGCATTATCACGCTTGCTTTTAATGTTAATTTTTTACTCTATGACCGATAGAACAATTTTTGTGAAATTGTCCTTAATAATTGCTCCTATTTAGCTTTTTCGTTATGTTTATATTATATCACATTAACTGTACATTTGTCTGGACTTTTAGTTAAATAATTGATGGTGATATAAGAATTGAACTATACTTATT
>NZ_QTYG01000111.1:0-1667 GCF_003462045.1 Ruminococcus sp. AM31-15AC
AGATTAATAGCATAGTATGTTACTTTCCTTATTGATAAAGCAGATGATATACTGCTGGAATTAATCAATAAAAACAAATAACTGATTACCAACAGAAATATTGGTATCAATCCCTTTAATAAAGATACCTTAGGTCGTGTAATTATTTGTATCTTTTGTCTGCTTTTGATATCATCCATCATTATTTCCATAGCCTTAGCTATGCTTGCTTCTTTGGATGTGCTTATTGTACTGTCATACTGACTTTTATCATTTATTTCCATTTTTTACCGTAAAAATAATATAAACTTTTCTGAAAGAATAAACAGTTAATACAAATAATTCTTTCGTAAATTTCCGTATTCAAAAACGACCCACCCCAAGAGTGCCGTTATTCCTGCATATTCTGTTTTCAAGCTACGGTAATTTTGACGGCACAAAGAATTAAGCCACATCAAGCGACAGCATATCCATACACTGTCTTTTTCTTTCAATAGACGAATGCACATAGCGGTTGAGCGTGATTTCTACGGAGCTATGCCCCAGAATTTCGGAGAGCGTCTTAACATCAAAGCCCAACTCGATGCAATTGGTAGCAAAAAGGTGGCGGAGAGAGTGAAAATTGAGCGTTCTCAGCCCTATCTTGATAAGCAGAGCCTTAAAGCGGTACTGCATAGTTCTCGGATCAGGGAGCTTGGCATTGCCCGTAATAACAAAAGTAACAATGCTTGACGGCTTGAATGCTTTAAGCATACGGACGAGAAATTCGGGGATAGGTATGGTTCTCTCTGAGGTGTGGCTCTTAGGAGTGGATACGATAAGCTCCGTTCTGCTGACTTTACCGCTTACACGAATACGCTGTACAGTACGCTCTATTCGGATAGTCTTAGCATTCAGGTCAATATCAGACCACTTCAATCCGCAAAGTTTCCCGATACGCACACCCGTGTAGAGGGCTATCATAATGCACAGCTTAGTCAGATCCATATTAGTGAGCAGAGCCGATTTCAAGCGGTTCTGCTCATTTTTGTTGTAGAGGTCAAACTCGTGCTTCTCTTTCTTTGGCAACTCTACATCGGAAATCGGATTGACACAATGGTGTACCCTCGCCGCATACCTCGTCATATTTTTGAGAACGACGATGAGATCGGAGATATATTTGTTTGAAAGTCCCTTGCTACGCTTTTCTATGATAAAATCATACACCTTGCTCGGTGACAGCTTTTCGATCTTCAAGTTGCCGAAAGCAGGGATAAGGTGCTTTTCAGCCTTAAATGCGTAGTTTGCATAGGTTGAAGGCTTAGTCTGTGTGAACTTTGCAGAGAGCCACTCCGCAAAAAGTTCTTTGACCGTCAGCCTGCTTTCGACTTTGGGCGTGATGATCCTTGCTTTAATTTGCAGGAGTTTATCCTTGACTTCGGTGTAGGTCTTTCCGTAGATCGAACGGTATTTTGTCTTTCCGTTCTCCCCATAACCGTCTGCGTAACGCCCTTCGTATCTGCCGTCTTTGCGATGATAGATGTTAAGTCCTCTTTTACTCATAATAGTTTCTTCCTTTCATTAATAAATCATTAATTTTATTATAACAACTATAACAAATCAACTGTATGTATATCCTACAAGAAAATTGACGGCATATTTCGTTTAATAATGCCAAAAAGCGTCTTAAAAATTATTAATTTCGATGA
>NZ_QTYG01000112.1:0-1595 GCF_003462045.1 Ruminococcus sp. AM31-15AC
GAAACCTGCTAAGAAAAATCAATAGGCAAAATGAACAAAGTTGAGAAAAGAAGCAAAGGAAAAAACGATATAGCAAAGCTGACGTTTGAAGGAAGTATTCAAACGCCCGATGAGTATGTACCTGAGACTACAATTAATGTTCGGAGTAAAACTCCATAACCTTGCCGTAGTAAACTCGAAGGAATTTGTTAAGCCCCGCAATCATTGCTTCTTTGCCGCATTTCCCTTCGCTGCGTTTCTTCTGAATAAAGTCATAGACAGCATTGTCGGCAGGTTTGTGTTTGATTAAGGATTGCATGATCTCGTAGCCTGTTTTTCGCAGATAACTGTTTCCACGCTTGGATATATGACGCTCAGAAGCGTGGAATGCACCCGACTGATAAGGCGGAGCGTCAATGCCTGCATAGGCAATGAGAGAGTGCTTGTTTTTGAATCTGCGTACATCGCCAATTTCAGCAATGATACGTGGAGCAAGTGTATCTCCGATACAATCCATTTCCTTGACAACAGAATATTCAGGCAAGGTGTTGCAAAGATCCTGCATTTGTGCTAAAATGGTATTGCGTGATTCCTCTATTGAGTGGATCAGCTTGACGGCTTCACTAACGGCAATTTTGACGGATTGGGAGTTAGGAAGCGTAGGGATACCGTTTTGAGCAAGGGCAAGGATTTCCGCTGCCTTACGCTCGTTTAAGCGGTATCCCTTTTTCTTTGCCCATTTGCAGTAATCAGATGTAAATTTCATTTCTCCCATATCGAGAATATTTTGAAAATGAATATATCGACTGACAAACTCGGTCAGCTTGTGATTTTCACCTTGATTTGAAAGAACATCATTGATTTGGGGCATAACTTGGTCAAGAAGATTGGAGAAGTTCACCTTTGATTTAACAAGCATACCTGTAACCTGATAATACTGACGTGCAAGAAATTTAAGTTCATCGTATATAACATTAGAGGGATAAGCCTTAACAAGCTCGTTCCAGTATGTAATACCGAAAGATGCGATTTTAATCGAATCAATTTTATCGGTTTTTGCTCGTCTTATGCTTTGCGAGCAGAACTTCTTCATACGCAAGGCATTTACACAGCATACAAAAATGTTGTGAGAAGATAAATAGGTCGCAACAGGAAGATGATAGTGACCTGTATCTTCCATAACAACACGGGTTTCTTCATCGAATGATTTGATGAGAGAAATAAGAGAATCCAGTTCATCGGCAGTGTGACCAATGTCAAAGGGTGATTCAAGTATTTCGCCGCAAGGTTTCATAATGCAAACAGTACTTTTTCCTTTTGATACATCAATTCCTACACTAATCATGATAAATCCTTCTTTCTGATATTTTGTAATGTTTCCGCTCAGGAGCTTATTAAAATTCATTTTGGTTAGTGATGCGAACGCTGCTGTAAACACAGCAGGTACAACCTGCTTAATCGAATTTTATAACAAGAAGGCGGCTGACACTTTCTATTACGAACGCTTAGTTCTAAGGGGGTGACCGTCAGTCCATTACCTTCTTATTATATCAAAATAAGCATAGCCTGTCACCACTGTAGTCAGCAGTTTGGACTATGCTAATATCATACCAAAG
>NZ_QTYG01000113.1:0-1564 GCF_003462045.1 Ruminococcus sp. AM31-15AC
TATATCACATAAACCGCCGTATTTCAAGTCCTACATGGACATATCCATTTCCGGTTCTTCCGATAATTCCTCGATTTCTGCGATTTCTTCATTTTCCGTATTTTCTTCTGTTTGTTCGTCTGACTGAGTTTGTTCATGCTTGATCGTATGAAATTTATCTTCATCGGGCAGAAGATTCAAAGTTCTGCCGTTATCCCACTTAACCATGACTGAGCCGATATCGTCGACTCCAATAATAGTTCCATTGGTGCCGCTTTCCACAGGACATAAGTCCTCCATGTGGTCAAGACAAATCCGAGTACCCTCGGGATACCTCTGTCTAAGCAACTCAACTTTCTTTTCATTGTATACCATGCGTACCTCACATTGTCATTCCAATATCGGGTTCATCGGTCAAATCTTCTGACTGAATGCTGTTTATTTCTTCCTCCGTCTGCAAGCTCCAGTTGTCATCTGAATTCCAGAAGCTGACATAAATATCGCCGTCGGGAGTTTTTATCGGCCGCTGTTCAAGAGACTCCCCAACGCCGTCTGAAAGTTGTCCCTCGCAGTACGAGCGGAATTCTTCAAGCTCTTCATCTGTAAGCTGACCGTAAATCTGAGCCGTAATAACGCCAACAAGCTCTCCGTCGCGCTCCTCGACAGACATAAACGCCGAGCGTACCTTTTGGTCGACTGAATTGCCCTTGCCATACCAGTTCATGAGACCCCGTTCTTTCTCCTCGGGCATTGTAAAATCCTCAATAAATCGGTTTATCTCCGATTTGTAAGCAGAAGCCTCATAGGACGAGATTTTTTCGTATTCCTCGTCATACCGGCATTCCGGTTCTCTGTTGATTTCAAGCGGACAGTAAAATTTTAATTCCTGTAAATGATTCTGCATATGATTTTCGTACAACAGTTTGGCGTTTGGAATATACTGGGCATATCTTGCATAGGGAGCACCCTCAGACTCTATTAACAAGCCGTCGCCCTGTTGCTTGTCGTAGATCAGCAGACAATGGTGTACGCCGTTGCCGTACCACATACTGTTAAGGTTTTCACTTATGAGATCGTTATTGCACATCGGAGTGTGTTTCAGCCTCTCAAATTCTTCGGTCGGAACAGGCACAGCTTTTTCCACCACGCAAGTATACGTTTTGAATTCCGATTCTTTGCGAAGCAGATTTGTGTTGATTATAAGTTTGTTGTTCATTGATTTCCTCCTTTGTTTTATTTTCCATTTTAATAGTATAGCTGCCACACGGGTATCACGTCCTTCCTTGAGAAATAAAAAAAGACCGTTTTGTCATTTATCACATTTCGTGATATTAGACAAAACAGTCTTGAAAAGTTTGTGAAAGTTTTTTCATAAATAATCGGCAAGTTAAGAGCGAAATTTGCTCAAAGCCTGCCGATTTGTTTGACAATATTTCGTTGTGTAGCGTTCAAATCCTTCCGGTCGGCTAAAATCGTGAAAAAGCATCCACGGTTTTCACCTTAAAATTTCCGGTTAAAAAGCATGAAAAAAGCCCGTATTTACGGGCTTTTCGGCTGGTGCATCTTTTTTGTTCCACCAATATGG
>NZ_QTYG01000114.1:0-1468 GCF_003462045.1 Ruminococcus sp. AM31-15AC
ATGACCCTATGCAGTAATACAACTCTGCATAGGGCAATTTTTATTTTCAAGGAGGAAACCATATGTTTGATAACCCACGATACACCACAAGAGGTGTGACCGAAAAAATACCCATTGAGCTGCAAATATTTATGTGGTCGGCTATTGATACTATGCAGGTCAAGAGGAAAGACTATTTGCAGGTGTTCAAGCTGTATGCAGAAAATGTTGACGGGCGGAGCGTACAGATAGTTGAGCATACGCAGGAGCAGCCTAACTACAAGAAAAAGTTTAAGTTAAACGCTGTCGACCCAATATGCGAGAAAGTGTACATTATAGATGATGAAAGCCATTCAACAATGCTTTTGGCTGAGGAATACTGACCTATTGTCATGGTGGCAATAGGTCTTTTTTTATTGGAGGTGCAAAATGATCACACTAGGAACTGCAAAAGAAATGTACAAGCTCAAGGGCTACCCTGCCGAACTGAAAACTGACATTCGGGAGATACTGAATATTCTCGATATGAATTATGGCGAGAACAGAGAATATTTCAAAGTCGGCGGATTTGTCGGCATTGTCGGTATTTGCGGCGATTTTCAGAAACTTTTTTCTCGTTGGCATATCGACTTCAAAAGCGAGCCTTGTGAGTATTCCCTCAAAGTCGGAGGATATATCAAAAAGCTTTTCATCACAAATCCCGATTTTGCTATCGTAATATACGCAAAGGAGGAACTGTTATGATGACAACTGTTTCAACAATAAAAACTGAGCTTGTGTCCTCTGATGACGGAGAGCATACATATTCTGTCACTAAAACATTGGAGGGCGTTCAAGGTGATAAGGCTGTAATGGTCTTGATGTACCCTACACGCAACGCTGAAAATATTCATAGTGATGATACGACCCTTTTGCATATTATCTCTCATATGCAGGATATGGGATTGTCTGAGATTACAATAATAAATCTTTTCTCAAAAGTTGTAAAAACAAAGCTGTCTGCAAAAGGGCTTGAAGTTGACGATGACAATATGAAGTACATTGAAGATGAAATTATGGCTAAGAAAGATTTCAAGGACAAGAAATTCATATTAGCTTATGGCAACAGTATGCAAAGTTGTAAAGCCTGCAATGAAAGCAAAAAGCTCATCATACAGATGTACCAAAAGCATTGCCCTAATGGTACTATATATCAGCTCGCAACGAAGGCTATGCCAAATGAAAAGTGTCCGCACCCATTGTGGCTAGGCATAAGGTGCAAGTTTTCAAAATGGTATTTAAGTGAAGTCCATTTGCCTAAAGAAAAGACTGTTGAGAAAGCAGTTCAAGAAGTAAAGTCAAAGAAAAATACTAAGGCAAGAGAGATAATAAAGCTTAACTGAAACCTGCTAAGAAAAATCAATAGGCAAAATGAACAAAGTTGAGAAAAGAAGCAAAGGAAAAAACGATATAGCAAAGCTGACGTTTGAAGGAAGTATTCAAACGCCCG
>NZ_QTYG01000115.1:0-1438 GCF_003462045.1 Ruminococcus sp. AM31-15AC
CGCTGTGAAAGTATGTGGGCAAGAATGAAAGAAGAGCTGTTCTACAGCCGTGAGGACAAGCCGGAGAACTACACTATGAAAGAGTTGAAGACCATGATCTGGAGATATTTTATGAGTTACTGGGCCAACAGAAGAATCTGCACCGCCAACGGTGGTCTGCCTCCGGCAGCCCGAAGAAAGCTCTACTATGATCATATCTTTCTCGTTGCATAATTCTTGTTCGAATAAAATGTGTCAAGTGATATTGACAAAACCATAATTTCAGGTTCGGCAGAGCGTCATACAAAGACCATCGGAAATTAAAGCTGCCCAAAAGCGAGCACAAGCTGATTGAAAATACTCATGAGCCGATAATCGACATTAATATATGGGAGATAGTTCAGCGACTCAGGCAGAGCAAGCGTAGGTTCACAAGGAGCGGAGAGAAAAGTATTTTTGCCGGAATAGTCTTCTGTGCGGACTGCAAACAGAAGTTATATTTTCACAGACACGCAAGAGAGAAGTCTGAAAACTGGAAATTTATCTGTTCTTCGTATCGAAAAAATAGTCGGGAACAATGTACCATGCACGGTATTAAGGAAAGTCATCTCAAGGAAATCGTACTGCATGAAATACGGAATGTGACTGCGTTTGCGAGAGAACGTACAGATGATTTTGCTGAGTATATCAGTCGGGAGTCAAATACTGCTGCTAAAAAAGAGCTGTCCGAAGCTAACAAAAAACTGAAAAAGAGCGAGAAAAGGCTTGCCGAGGTCGGAATAATTTTCAGAAAGCTGTACGAAGATCACGTTCTTGGTACGATTGATGATGATCAGTTCAGAATGCTGTCGCAGGGATACACTGATGAGCAGAATCAGCTTAAAGCGGAAATATCAGACTTGAAGCATACGATGCAGGAGCTTCAATCCCAGACGGCTAACACCGCAAGATTTGCTGCGCTTGCTAAAAAGTACACAGATATTACAGAATTAACTCAGGAAATCTTACACACGTTTGTATCGCGCATCGAGGTTCACGAAAAGCTGAAAGACGATAACGGCAGTATCACGCAGGAAATCGATATTTACTTTACTCATATCGGAATTGTAAAGTAGACAAAAAGAAAACGGAGAGCATTAGTCTGAATAAATCAGATGACTCTCCGTGATACATAAGTTTAGGGTCGTTCCCTATTTGTGCCGCGATAATACGAGCTTTTCGAGGTGTGCATCTATTTTATTGCACAAGTATGGCTCCCCCTGTTGGACTCGAACCAACGACCCTTCGGTTAACAGCCGAATGCTCTACCGACTGAGCTAAGGAGGAATATGACTAAACAGAGAAGAATACTATCTTCTCTGTTTAGTAAGGTGTCGGCAGCACCCTATCTTACCGGGACGTTACCATCCAAGTATTTTCGGCGAAGAAGAGCTTAACTACTGTGTTCGGCATGGGAACA
>NZ_QTYG01000116.1:0-1425 GCF_003462045.1 Ruminococcus sp. AM31-15AC
TAATGGACAAGACATTTCCGAATATTCATATAACGGAAATATTTATTATGATATGTGCAGAATTAGCAAATTGTTAGAGTGGATAAATGATAATTTAAAATACATTCTTTCAGATGACCCATTTCCTGTTAAGACTAATGCTAAAACGGGAGCAGATATGTGGCTTTATAGTGATGATTATATTCCTGAAAATTATGAACATTCACTGAAGTTCCAAGAAAAAAGACAGAATTGGATTTGGCATCATTCAATTGATTCATGTAAGGATGAGTTTTGTATGCCATTTATTGTGTTTTGTAAAGTTGGAGATAACATGGAAATCACTTGGAATAATATTGATCATAATTATAAAGATGTGGAATTTAGATATAAGTATGGGGTTTGTTATCTGAATTTAAACGATTTTAAATCTGAATTGTATAATTTTATAAAGCGTTTTAATTAATAATTGATGCATTGGTGTAAATGGTGAAACTATATCTGCAACACCAAGTCATCCGTTCTATGTTGACAAGCTTGGCTGGACACTGGCAAGAAGTCTTAAAGCCGGCGATGTACTTGTACTTTCCAATGGTGAGCTTGTAACTGTTGAATGGGTTCAGCACGAAATTCTCGAATCACCTATCAAGGTTTATAACTTTGAGGTGCAGGATTTCCATACTTACTTTGTTGGTGAGTGTGGGGTGCTGGTGCATAATAATTGTAAAAGCGTTGAGGGTGGAGTTGGTTATGATACCTTTGATGACGCCAAAAAGGCATTAGGGTCTCCTGGAGAAGATAAAGCGTGGCATCATATTGTCGAACAAAATCAGATAAAAAAATCAGGGCTTTCTTCTCAAGATATACATAATACAAAAAATCTTGTTTCAATTGATTCGGGTTATTCAGGTAGTGTCCACAGTAAAATTAGTGGATATTATAGTTCCAAACAATCATTTACAAACGGCCAAACAGTAAGAAGTTGGTTAGCGGGTCAAGACTTTGATACTCAGTTTGAATTCGGGAAAAAAGTTCTTGAACAATATGGAACACTTACTCCAACTAAAACAGGGTGGATTTTTAATCAATTTGTTTAGGGGGGTGATTATATGGATAATTATGAGTTTGTTGAATTGTGTATAAAAAAAGGAAACGCAGATGAGTCAGGACAATATAAAATAGGTAACAAGTGCTATTCGCTGTTAATATCGTACTATTATGAGTTAAAAGCAAATGGTGAGTTAAATAGTTTAATGCCTTTACTTAAGCATGAGGAGTGCTATGTAAGATTATGGTCTGCGTATTTTCTACTTAATACAAATAAAAATGAAGCAGAAAAGACTTTAAAAGATTTATGTCAGTTAAAAGGACTAATTGGTATAACAGCTGAAATGACAACAGCTGAAATGACACTTAGTGAATGGAAAAAGGGTAAATTAACTTTAT
>NZ_QTYG01000117.1:0-1392 GCF_003462045.1 Ruminococcus sp. AM31-15AC
CTCAAACTATTGAATTATATATTTGCTGTGATTGATCTGGATTTGTCAGAAGAAAAGTTTGATATACCTCATTTGAATATTCTGTTTAGAGCAGCTCATAATTTGCCGAGATTTATGCTGAAAAAGGGTTACCTGGACAAATCGTATGTTCACAACATATCTGAGGCAGAATGTGTAGATTATTCATTATCCAATATGGATCAAGAATTGAAAGATAGAATTTTTAATTTAATATAGCCTAGACATATTTATTGTAGCATGGAGAATGGCGAGATCATGTATGAGGCTTTCAGAGATGCGACTGACGGAACTGCAGGGTGGTCATTCTCAGATGAGACTTACATAGCAATTTTAGACTGGAAGGAGAAATAATAAATGAAAAAAGTCATCAGCCTTATTTCGAGCTTAGTATTGGTGATATCTCTGAGTAGTTGTGCCATTAAAGAAACGCCTATCATAAACGGTGTTGAGTATAAATACAACGATCAGTTCTACGCAGATACGGTAGATCAATTATTGACATACATAGACGATGGGGATAAAGACGGCGTAAAATCCTTACTGTGTAACGGTCTGAAAAATTCAGATGGTATTGACGCTGATATACAAGCGCTGATTGATGGATTTGAAGGCGATATAATTCGCACGACAGAGTATGAAAAGGATACTGTGAGCGCCAGTTCTTCAGGGAAAAATTATACCAGTGCTTTTCTTTCCAGATCATTTTATATTATCACGGATAAGCAAAAATATGGGGTATATATAGCAGTTTGTCCCATCGATGAAAAGCATGATGATGGGGAAGATCTGGTCGGCGTTTATAACATATCCATAAATACTTTGGATTATGAGTCCGGTGATATCGAGTGTAATACTGCCAATACTATTGAAATTGCAGACCATAACTGCTGCGTTGCTTCCGGTTATGGCGACAGCAGCAGTTATTTAGTGGCTCAGACGGGCAATAAGTACGAAGTTATAGATATTTACAGGATAATCAATCCACAAAGTATTGTAAAATATGATGATATAACCGCATGGAACAGCAGAGATTTTCTGATCTTTAAGGAAAAATTCGGCGCTCCGTATGCCGAATCTCTTGACAATGACAAGGAACATGTTTTAGCCGATGTATATATGTATGAAATTTCAGACAGCAATAAATATGCGATCGTGGCTGTTGGCAGAGATGACGGCTCGATCAATGCGCTGTCTGTTAAGGATATAGACAGCCGTTGGAGCGAAGATAATAAATATGAATATATTTTAGAGAATGAATAGATTAAAGGCAAGGAATAAAAAACAAATGAGCAGCGAAATAATCGGAACAAAATTCAAGTACACGGTATTAACATTGACACCGTTTTCTTCACACCATTTATGCACTGTAAG
>NZ_QTYG01000118.1:0-1318 GCF_003462045.1 Ruminococcus sp. AM31-15AC
AGCGTCCCTTTGGGGATGCACAGCTCATCTGCTGCTGCCTTGGTGCCAATCTCCTTTGCGAGCTTTATTGCCTGCTTTTTAAACTCTTCATCATATTGTTTTCCTGTTCCCATTGATGACACACTCCTTTGTTTTTATTATACTTTGATTGTTTTGTATGTGTCAAGTTTTATTATACAGGATTATTATCGTAACAAGCCGCTACCTAAAAAGCGGTACACAGAAAAGTAAAAACAAGCGCAGAAACTACACAAAGTACATCGCAACCCGTGAAACAGTTGAAGTCCGTGACCAAAACATTATGGATAGAAATGATAACGCTACAAAGAATCAAGAACAGCTTTTAAACGATCTGCTTTCAGATTTTCCCGAAGCTAAAAAATATTTGGAATATGAGGACTACACTGTGAACCCTACTGTAGAAAACGCTTCGGAACTAATCAGTACGATCATTGAGCGTAACGCTGACGTCATTGGTAATCGTCAGAATTTTGTCGGTTACATGGCTATGCGTCCGGGAGTTCAGAAAAGAGGTTCTCATGGTCTTTTCAATGAAAAAGATGAACCGATAATTCTTGACAGGGTAGCTAACGAAATAGCAAATCACAAAGGCAATGTCTGGTCCCACGTAATTTCACTTCGTCGTGAAGATGCAATTAGACTTGGTTACGATAATTCGGAAGCGTGGCGGCAGCTTGTTATGCGTCACATTTCAGATATTGCAAAAAATCAGAAAATTTCATTATGCAATTTAAAATGGTACGCCGCATTTCATGACACTACTCATCATCCGCATATTCATCTGCTTGTTTATTCCGAAAATACAAAGGAAGGATTCTTAACAAACGAGGGAATTAATAAGATTCGTTCTAATCCTGTATAATAAAACTTGACACATAAAAAACAATCAAAGTATAATAAAAACAAAGGAGTGTGTCATCAATGGGAACAGGAAAACAATATGATGAAGAGTTTAAAAAGCAGGCAATAAAGCTCGCAAAGGAGATTGGCACCAAGGCAGCAGCAGATGAGCTGTGCATCCCCAAAGGTACGCTGGGGACATGGGTGCAAAAGGCGCGGATCGGGGAAATAGACACAGGTGCAGGCTCACGTACACCGGGAGAGTCACTTACTATCGCACAGCAGCTCCAGGCAGCGAACAAACGGATAAAAGAACTTGAAAAGAAAAACCGAGAGCTTGAAGAACTGAATGAATTTCTGGAGGAAGCATCTGCTTTTTTCGCCGCGAACCGTCGGAAGTCAGGAAAGAAGAACGGTTAAAGTTCATTTCCAAAAAGACTGATGACGGTAGGATCAC
>NZ_QTYG01000119.1:0-1302 GCF_003462045.1 Ruminococcus sp. AM31-15AC
GACATTTTCAAAATATACTCATCAAAATACTCTTTTGATTTAATTGTATCTCGCATAATATTCTCCTTAATATCAAAAATTCTTGATGTAAATAATTGTCTACTTTAATGACTTAACACTAGTTGTAACATTTACTAAACCGTTATCGTTACTTACATTTACTCTGAACAATTCCTTAACAGTATCACCAGTTGCAAGTCCTTCGATTATGTCATCTGGGTCATCGACTATTTTTCCTATATTATTTTTTATCTTAGTAAATTTCACTTTTATTATTGTTTGGCACTAATAAAAGAGGTCATTCTATTTCAAACCATTTCCATGGCTGCGTTTCATCATCACGGAAAGCGCCGCATCCTAGAGGAAGATCACATAATTCACCAATAGAAGAATCAATCTGCTCCATTTCCGAAATCGATATTATAGCAGCACTTTCTTCACTAACGTCCTCTCCGTCCAGAAATTCCCACATTCCATCTTCTTTATCATGGAAAACTAAAACTACTTTCTTTTTTTTGTTAATAATATCTACAGTTGTTATTACCATTGTATTTTCATCAATATCAAACATAATTTTTCCTCACTTATTTGATTTAAAAATATTTTCTTCTCTTGATAAAACCTGTACATTAGAATAACTATTACTTCCTCCACTGCTTCTTGGCTTTATGTGGTCAATTTGAACTTCCAATGGATCTGGCGTTACGTTTAGCTTACTTTGAGTTGCGGGAACAAGTTCTTTTCCTGACATATCAGATTTTATTTTTCCGCCATTTCGTCTCATATTTTCTTGTATTATCTGTCTTTTTTGAGCCTTTGTAAACTTTTTCCCTTCACCTACATATTTTGAATCTTTTAGATTAGAATAATCACCAGCATTATGTACCAATACACCTAATCCACTAACGTGATATGTATGAAAATCTTCTACCTGAAAATTATACACCTTTACGGGTTTATCTGTCAACTCGACATCAAAATTTTCAACCAAAAGAATGTTTTTGTTTGAGTCAAGCAATTCATCACCGACTGCAAGTTCTCCTGCGTTGACAAAGCCACGATCATTCACATAAAACGGGTGCATTTCAGTCGTTATGATCTCTTCGCCGTTGATTACCAAATGAATAAGCTTATTATCTTCTCTTATGTAGGTTTCAACAACTGTTTTCTAAGCGGTTTTTTCACACTATAGATTCCCCTGTTTAAGATTTTATTATATCAGCTTTTTGAACTTTTCTAGTAAATTTTCAAATTCTTCGCAACCATAGTTATGAATAAATTCAAGTTCTTTTTCTGAAATAA
>NZ_QTYG01000012.1:0-73007 GCF_003462045.1 Ruminococcus sp. AM31-15AC
AAAATTCAGCCAAAATAGTTATTTTTGCGATCTGGCATAAAAAAGAGCCGAGATTTCCCAAAAGCAGGAAATCTCGGCTCTTTGAGCGCTGTTTTTTTACAACGCCTTTTTTTATCTTATTTTGAAGCACTCACACGCTTACAAAGCCGTGAAATGATCGCTGTGATAAATCTTGTTCCTGCAGTGCAAAGAAGCATTATCACGGGGATAAATGTGACGATATATCTAGGTGGATTTTCCCATATAAGGAAAAAGAGTATAACTCCCGTGAGAGTCACTATGCTGAAAAACAAAGCCGAATGGCGACGCTTGCCAGCGGCATAAACTGCACCAAACGCCATTGCTATGAGCATTGCACTGTGATAGCCGTCTACATAGCTACCAAGCAAGCGACTGTTCAATACCTCTCGCAAACCACCTGAGGGGTCGGAGCGTGAGAGATATTTGCCATAGGAAAAACCACCGCTGTCCCACGTTCTGGCGACTTTGTGATAAGCCATTTTGCAGGCTTCATAAGGGGTGCTTATGTTTTCAAGGCGGGCTTTTATTTCCCGGATGTTCGCCTGCTTTTTGGCGTCATATGTATCAAATGACATTGTGAAGTCAACGTCCTCGTCAACGTGGGTCTTGTATTCGCTGTTAAGGCTCATCATTATCCAGTGTGTAACAGGGAAACGATATCTGTCTACCATTTTTTCATCAGAGATACCCATAGCAAGACCGCCATAGTATGCCGCCTTTGACACGCCAATAAGCAGCATAACAGCCGCAAGGCTCAGGATAGCTCCCCTTTTTACACCCATTTTCAGCACAAAAAATATCATCGCTGAAATCAGCATTACTGCAATGCTTCCCTTGACAGTGTTTCCAAGTGCGATAAAAAGGCTTGCTATAAGAGCATAGACAACGCTTTTGGTTTTGCTTTTTTCTTTCACCGCAAGGGTCAGAAAATAAAGGGTACAGCTTACAAATATCATGCCTGCTGTGTCAGAATGAAAAAACGGAGTATAAAGCAGCATAACAGGCATAAGTGCCGAAATAATGCCGCAAAAAAGCCTTTGGCTGTTAAGTTTGAATATCCTCTCCCCTGTGAGAAAGGTCATTATTACGCTAAGTTGAATAAGAATTACGTTAAAGGTCTGCCCCGCATAGATGCTCACGCCGCCGGTGAAAAGCTTCCATAAGGCGAAAAATGGTATCTGCAAATATATCATACCCCATGCGTTAGGGTATTTTGCAGCATAAATACGGTAGCTTTCTTTGATGCTCCCCAGATCTTCACCCATGACAAAGCGTTTTGCAAACTCCCCTGTTATTTTGGGGTCAACCATTTCGTAATTGTAATAAAGATAACGCACAAACAATATCTGCAATGCAAGCAAAATCAGGCAGAAAAAAGCAAATATAAGTCTGACACGCTTTTTGGTAAGCTTCTTTTCACAGCGTTTCAGAGCAATATACAACACTATCGCCGCCGCAAGGAAAAATGGTCCAAGATAAAGCATTTGTATGTTACTGCGTTTTATGTATGAGATAAACACAGTTGCAGTGCAACAGCAGCACACGATCATGCTTGTGACCGCAAAAAATCGGTCAGTTTTCTTCACAAACATTTTTAGCTCCTTATTAGGGTGTATCCTCATAATATATTTTTTACATGAGTTCGCCCTGCTTTTTTATTTTGTTCTATATTTCTACATTTGAATTATATCATCAACGGAAATAAGTTTCAATTATTTTAACAACTGAAATTGAAGGAACTTTTTAAAGTTTTTTTAGTGAAGAAAACAAAAAAATCGCCGCTCTGTTGCAAAATACAGAGCAGCGAGTATTAGTATAAGACCATTATTTTGTGCCGAAGATCCTGTCACCTGCATCGCCAAGACCAGGAACGATATAAGCGTCCTCGTTGAGCTTTTCATCAAGGTTGCCTACATAAATGTCGATATCAGGGTGAGCCGTTCTCAGAGCGTCAAGACCCTCAGGAGCAGCGATTATGCACATGAACTTGATGTTCTTGCAGCCCTTGTCTTTCAAAAAGTCAACAGCCTGTATCGCAGATCCGCCTGTCGCAAGCATTGGGTCGCAGACAATAACAAGTCGCTCGTTTATTCTATCAGGAAGCTTGCAGTAATACTCATGTGGCTCGTGTGTGACCTCGTCACGATAAAGACCGATATGTCCTACCTTTGCAGACGGAACAAGTGCAAGAAGTCCGCTTACCATGCCAAGACCTGCCCTCAGGATAGGCACGATAGCAAGCTTTTTGCCGCAGAGCATAGGGAGCTTTCTTGTGGTGATAGGTGTTTTGACCTCAACGTCTTCTGTTGGAAGATCTCTCATAGCCTCATAGCCCATGAGCATTGCGACCTCTTCCACAAGTATACGGAACTCTCTTGTTCCGGTCTTTTCGTCACGCATAAGCGTTATTTTGTGCTTTACAAGCGGGTGATTGATGATATTTACGTTTCCCATTTTCCGATTTCCTTTCGTAATGATTTATAAATTCGCATTTTTTTGTGTGCAGTAACGTGCGAACACTGTTCGCCTCTGCAATTTTGTTATAATTATTTCTTGGCTGCGTTGCCTTTTTTCTTTGAGAGCATAACGTTTGTAAGAATGCCAAGGATAAGTGCTGCCGCTACTTCTGTGAGTGTTATATCACCAAATGTGAGTGTCAAACCGCCGATACCTGCAATGAGGATAACGGACACAACAAAGAGATTTCTGTTATCGTCAAGGTTTGCGTCCTGTATCATTTTAAGACCTGAAACTGCGATAAAGCCGTAAAGAGCGATACAAACGCCACCCATTACGCAGGCAGGGATAGAATCAACGAACGCAACAAGCGGAGTGATAAATGAAAACAGCATACAGCCTATTGCTGCCGCAAAGATAGTTACAACAGATGCATTCCCCGTGATAGCAACGCAGGCAACGGACTCGCCGTATGTTGTGTTCGGACAGCCGCCGAACAGTGCTCCAGCGATAGAACCTACACCGTCGCCGAGAAGCGTTCTTGTAAGACCAGGCTCTTCAAGGAGGTCATGATCGATAATAGAAGAAAGGTTTTTATGGTCAGCAACGTGTTCTGCAAAAACAACAAGTGCAACCGGCACATAGGCTACAAATATAGTTGCAAAATATGAGAAGTCGAACTCCTTAAGACCTTTCAGACCTGAAACAAATGCAAAGTCAGGCAGGCTAACAAATGTTTTCAGTGAAACGCTGCCGTCTGTGAGCATATAGCTGCTGAAAATGCTGAAATCTACTATTTTAAGTGCGTCAATATCACATATATTGCCGATAACAGTGAAGATTGCTGCGGCTGCATAGCCTGCGAGGATACCAATTATAAAAGGTATAAGTCTGAGTGTTTTCTTGCCATATGTTGAGCAAAGCATTACCACTGCGAGGGTAATAAGTCCACAAACAAAAGCCACATATGATGAGCCAACAGGCACGTTGGACACAGTTTCGATGATCTCAGGTGTGCCGCTGTCTGTTGACACTGCATACTCTGTTACCTGCTTTGTAACATCGCCTTTGAGCAGGTCGCCAACAGCATTTCCTGCAAGGGAAAGTCCGATTATAGCGACGGTCGGTCCTATTACCACCGCAGGCATGAGCTTATTGAGCCAGCCTACTCCAACAAATTTTACTACTATTGCGATAACGACATATACAAGTCCTGCAAGCAGTGCGCCAACGATAAGTCCAAGCATGCCAAGCTGCATTGAAACGCCGCCTGCAAAAGCCGCCGCCATTGAGCCTAAAAAAGCAAAGGACGAGCCAAGGAACACAGGGCTTTTTCTTTTTGTAAAAAAGATATAACTATAGTTCCCACACCTGCACCAAACATTGCAGCCGCAGGAGTAAGACCGTTGCCGATAATAAGCGGCACAGCGATGGTCGCCGCAAGGATAGCCAGCATCTGCTGAAGTGCGAACACTACCAGTTGACCAGCCTTTGGCTTGTCTGAAACATCAAAAATAAGTTTCAAAATAACACCTCATTCATATTTATTCTTTTCCCATATAAAAGGAAAAATACTTCTTTGCGATACGTTTTGACACAAACCGCCTTTTTAATTTTAACTTATAACAATATTTTTGTCAATGAGCTAAATGCCGTATTTCAGCAGGATTTTTTGTGCGTAATTGCCCATTTTCTTTGACAAAAAAGCCATTTTGCGTTATAATAGCAATTGATATATTGTATTATGTGAGGTAACGACATGAAAAATTACAGATATGTTCTTTTTGACCTTGACGGCACGCTTACTGAGTCGGGCGAAGGCATAATAAATTCGGCTGTATACGCACTGAAAAAGTTCGGCATAGAGCCTGAGATGAGCACAATGACAAAGTTTCTCGGCCCGCCGCTGAAAGACTCTTTCAGGGATTTTTACGGCTTTGATGATGAAAAATGCGAACAGGCTGTTAAATACTACCGTGAATATTACACCACCAAGGGCATTTTCGAGAACCGTGTTTATGACGGCATTGAGGAGTGTCTTAAAAAGCTGTCAGAGGCTGGGCTTCACCTTGCGGTGGCGACTTCTAAGCCGCAGGTCTTTGCGGTGAAGATACTGGAGCATTTTCACCTTGCACAGTATTTTGACTACATAGGCGGTGCGGAGCTTGACGGCTCTAGGAGCGTAAAGGCGGACGTTATCGTGCACACTCTGAAAAACTGCGGAGTTAATGACCGCTCGCAGGTGATAATGGCAGGCGACAGGCATCATGACGTGCTTGGTGCAAAAGCTCTTGGTATAGATTGTATCGGTATGCTTTACGGCTACGGCACAAGAGAGGAGCTTTCAAAGGCAGGTGCGGTGTATATAGCCGAAACGCCTCTGGAAGCCGCAAAATGGCTTCTGGGATAAATTTGACAGGTGTACAAAAGAGCGAAAACCTATTGCAAAAGTCAAATGTTTATGATATAATAAAATAAATTATTATGTGGCGGCATAAGAAATAAGCTTGTGATCCTGCCACGATCAAGAGGAGTTGTTTTCTGTGATAAAGTTTCGCAACCACATTGGAACTATAGGTATATCCACTGGATATCTCAGACAGCTTATCTCGGATACTGCCGAAAGCTGTTTCGGCGTGGCAGGACTTAACGCCTATGGTGCAAAACAGGGCGTTTCTGCAATGCTAAAGAAAGAGAACACTACAAAGGGCGTTATAATCCGTCAGGACGGGGACGAGCTTATCGTTGACCTGCACATCACTGTGAACTACGGCATAAATGTCGGAGCTATCGTTGACAGCATCATTCACAAGGTAAATTATGTTCTGACAGAGCAGGCAGGGGTCAACGTTAAATCTGTGAACGTTTACGTTGACGAAATGAAAGGCTGAACGTCCTAGGATATCTATAACAGTATAGGAGGAAAACTATAGTGATAAACGGAGGCTTGCTGCGTGACGCTGTCATAAGTGCCGCACACAGCATATCTAACAAGAAAAAATCAGTTGACGAGCTTAACGTGTTCCCAGTACCTGACGGAGATACAGGAACAAATATGTCAATGACTATAACAAATTCCGTGGCAGAGCTTGAAAATCTCAGCGACGATACAGACTGCTCAGTTGTGGCAAACACAGCAGCTTCTGCACTTCTTAGAGGTGCAAGAGGAAACTCAGGCGTTATACTTTCGCTTATTTTCAGAGGCTTTGCAAAAGGACTTGCAGGCAAAAAGGAAATGGGTGCGAACGAACTTGTTGAATCACTGGAGCAGGGCGTTTCAGGAGCATACAAGAGCGTAATGAAGCCTACAGAGGGAACTATCCTGACAGTTGCAAGAGAGTCTGCGGAGAAAGCAAGAGAAATGCTCCACTCCACAAACGATCCTATTATTATAATGGAGGAAGTTTGCAAACAGGCTGAACTTTCACTGAACGAAACACCAAAGCTTCTCCCTGCACTTGCCAAGGCAGGCGTTGTTGACGCAGGCGGCAAGGGACTTCTCATTATCTTTGAAGCAATGAGAGATGTATTCAAGGGTGGCGAAATAGTAAAGGCTGATGCTCCTGCACAGAAACAGCAGGTAACAGTCGACACATTTGCGGCTACTGTTGGTCAGTATGACTGTGAGATACACTTCACATACTGCACTGAAATGATAATCACAAAGAAAGCTGACGCTGACGATTCATCAAAGCTCAGGGCTTATCTTGAAACCATAGGTGACTGCGTTGTAGTTGTCGAAGACGATGAGATAATAAAGGTACACGTTCATACCAACGACCCTGGTAAGGCTATCCAGAAGGGTCTTGAATTTGGCTACATCAATCTGCCAAAGATAGAAAATATGAAGCTCCAGCACAAGGCCAGACAGAAAGAAGCAAAACAGGAGTTCGTTCCTGCAAAGCCTGAAAAGCAGTACGGCTTTGTTGCAGTTGCGGCAGGAAACGGCATTGAGTCAATGTTCAGAGATATCGGTGTTGACTGCATTGTTAAGGGCGGACAGACCATGAACCCTTCTACTGAGGATATACTTGCGGCAATAATGTCATGCCCCGCTGAAACAGTTTTTGTTCTGCCAAACAACAAGAACATCATCATGGCGGCTGAGCAGGCTGTTAAGCTTGCAGACAGAAAGGTATGCGTGCTTCAGACAAGGACTATACCGCAGGGAATGTCAGCAATGCTGGCATTTGACCCTGACGCTGATTTCAATACGAACCGCATTGAGATGACCAATGCACTTGAAAGAGTTGCCACAGGTCAGGTAACATTTGCGGCAAGGGATTCTGACTATGAGGGTCACGCTATCAAGCAGGGCGAGATACTCTGCATTGAAAACGGCAAGCTGAGCTTTGTGGAAAAGGACGTTTCAAAGGCAGCTTACAAGCTCACAAAGAAGCTTGTTAAGGGCGACAGCTCATTCATCACGATCCTTTACGGCTCAGATGTTACAGACGAGGCGGCTGAGGCACTGCAAAAGCAGGTAGCTGCGAAGTTCTCAAATCTTGATGTAAATCTTATAAACGGCGGTCAGCCTGTTTACTACTACATCATTTCTGTAGAATAAGATAACAAGGCGGACGGCATTGAGCTGTCCGCTTTTTTGTACAATGGAGAAATTTTTATGAGTGATATAACAAAGATCAGGTGCAGAAAATGCCTGTTGGAGGATATGGACGAAAATGATTTTCTCCGTGATATGCGTTCACACATTGCGGCATACCCTGCGGACAAGAAAGTATCAGAGGAAGAGTATCGTCAGCGTTTGGATTTTTGCAAGGATTGCGAAAAGCTTGTGGACGGAATGTGCGTTTTATGCGGCTGTTATGTTGAGCTGAGGGCGTTGAAGATAGGTATGCGTTGTGCAGATATAGATAAGAAGTGGTAAAGGCATACTGTTCATTCAGGCAAGTTCCTTCCGCCGCAAAATCGCTACGCTCTTTGCGGGTTTTACTTTGTTTAATGGGATAGAAAAAGCGGTGCAGAGATTTTTTCTCCGACACCGCTTTATTGTTTCTTTTACTTTTGTGTGCTTTTATTTCTTTATCTGCACCGCTTGGTAGGCTTACGCCTATTGAGGCTCTGCCTCAAACTCCGACAGGGCTTTGCCCTGTACCCACAAGGGACTCTGCTCCTTGACCCTGCAAGCCCTCTAACGCCGGGCTTGAGCCTGCGTTTTATCTCTCGCTACGCTCGGTGTTGGGGGCACAACTCTGGTCAGCTATGCTCATTCCTCATTCCTAATTCCTAATTCCTCATTCCTCATTCCTCACTCCTCACTCCTAACTCCTCACTTACTCCTACTCCGCCATTGCCTCTTCCATTTCCTTTACAAGCTCTCCGAACATTGCAAGTGCTTCATTAATAGGCTGAGTTGTTGCCATATCTACTCCTGCACCCTTAAGCAATGAGATAGGGTCAGTTGAGCAGCCGCCTTTCAGGAAGCCTATATAGTCCTTTACCGCAGGTTCGCCATACTTCAATATCCTCTGTGAAAGTGCGATAGCCGCAGAATAGCCTGTTGCATACTGATAAACATAATAGTCATAATAGAAATGAGGTATCCTTGCCCACTCCAATTTTATCTCATCATCAAGCACTATTCCGTCACCGAAATAAAGCTTGTTTAGCTCGCCGTAAAGCTCGTTCAGCCCCTCGGCTGTCAGACTCTCCCCTGCCGCTACCATTTCATTTATTTTCAGCTCAAACTCTGCGAACATTGTCTGGCGGTAAAGTGTGGTACGGAACTGCTCAAGGAAGTAATTTATAAGATACGCTCTCTGCTTTTTATCCTCGGTATTTTTCAGCAGATACTGCATGAGCAATGCTTCATTGCAAGTTGAAGCTACCTCTGCCACGAAGATAACGTAATCTGAATATACCACAGGCTGATTTTTGTTTGAAAGATACGAGTGTATAGCATGACCCATTTCATGTGCCAGCGTGAACATACAGTTAAGTGTATCCTTATGATTGAGTAGCACATAAGGGTGAACTCTTGCACCTGCGGAATATGCTCCGCTTGTTTTGCCCTCGTTCTCGTAAACGTCTATCCAGCGGTTTTCAAAGCCCTCTTTGAGTATCGCAAGGTAATCCTCGCCCATAGGTGCAAGGGCTTTCAGGACAGTTTCCTTAGCCTCCTCAAATGTTATCTTCATATCAGCGTCAGGAACAACAGGAGTATAAAGGTCATAGAAATGAAGTTCGTCAACGCCCAAAAGCTTCTTTCTCAGTGCAACATAATCGTACATATAGTGCATATTGTCATGGACGGCTTCAATAAGGTTTTTGTACACAGAAACAGGTACTTCTGTTCCGTCCAAAGCGGCTTCAAGGCTTGAATCATATCTTCTTGCCTTTGCATAGAAGTTCACCGCTTTTATCTGTGCCGACAGTGTTGCCGCACAGGTGTTCTTGAACTTGTCAAATGTGCCGTACATAGACTCGAAAGCCGACTTTCTCAGTACTCTGTCCTCGCTCTGCACCAGTGGATATAGCTTCCGTGCGTGACCTGATGAGCCTTGCCGTCCTTATCCACAGCGTCAGGGAAACGCAGGTCTGCGTCAGAAAACATTGAGTAGATATTCTCAGGGGACTGACCAATTTCACCAGTCAGGGCAAGTATCTTCTCCTCAGCCTCAGAGAGGATATGAGCCTTTTTACGACGCAGCTTATCCAGCGCACGCTTATAAAGCTTCAACTCAGGCTTATCCTCATAGAATTTCTGAAGCTTATCCTCCTCGATAGAAATGATCTCAGGTGTTTCAAAGCTTCCTGCTGAATTTACTGCAACATAAGCGTTCATAAGCTGACCAATAAAGCCCTGATACTTTGCATTTGCAGTGTCCTCGTCAGAACGTCTTTGAGCATAGTTGCCAAGGCTGTCGCAAAGAACAGATATCTCGTCTGAAAGCTGCATAAAATCATAAAGCGTGTCAGCACTCTCACTAAGCCTGCCCTTGAACGCCGCTATTCTCTCAGGCATAGCCTTCAGCTTCTGCAAGTCCTCCGCCCACTTTTCGTCAGTGGCATAAATATCCTCCAGTGCCCACTTGAACTGTTCAGGCACTTCACTTCTCTTAGGTATTCTTTCTTCGCTCATTTTCATGACCTCGTTTCTATAATAATAGGTATAGGCTTGTCTTGTGTGGTATTGCCTATAATTAATTTGCGTAACGCTGGTTACATTATACCCCATTGACGTACTTTTGTCAAATTAGGGCAGGTGAACTGTAAAATAATACACGATACAAATAAAAATACGCCCAGCGGCATAAAGCTAGGTGCCAATCTCCTTTGCGAGCTTTATTGCCTTCTTTTTAAACTCTTCATCATATTGTTTTCCTGTTCCCATTGATGACACACTCCCTTATTTTTATTATACTTTGATTGTTTTGTATGTGTCAAGTTTTATTATACAGGATCACAACTATGATATAGGAGATTCAGGACTGATATAATCACAGCATAAGAAAAAGGGCAATGTCCTCCGTGAGTGGAAGGCATTGCCCTTTTTTCCTTTAGAAAAAAATCAGTTCAATTGTTTTTTCAGCCATTGAAGGCGATACAGATCATCAAATAAAGTGTCTGCTTTGTACTGCTCCCTAAAACTATAATTTCATCATACGATACCCAATACCGATATGTGTTTGTATCAGCGCCTGACTGCTGTCACTCAGCTTTTTTCGCAGGGTAGCCATAAATACACGCAGGGAGGCTTCGCTGTTATCCGCAGGAGTTCCCCATACACTTTGGATAATGTACTTATGCGTCAGCACCTTGCCGACATTCTTGGCAAGCAGGCAAAGCAGCTTGTATTCTATCGGTGTCAGGTGAATTTCTTCATCATCAAGGTGAACACAGCCCGAAACATAGTCTATCCGTAGTCTGCCATTGACAAACTCCGTGACCGAGATGTTTTCGGACTTCATAAGCCGCCTTTGTATCACCCTGAGCCTTGCGAGAAGTTCGTCAACAGAGAAAGGCTTTGTCAGGTAATCATCTGCACCTTTGTCAAGGGCTGTTATCTTGTCCCTTTCCTCGCTCCTTGCACTGACTATGATGATAGGAACATCGCTCCAAGTGCGTATATGCTCTATCACCTCAACGCCGTCAATATCAGGCAGTCCAAGATCAAGTATGATAATATCAGGCTTATGCGAAGCGCTGAGCATGATCGCTTCATTGCCCCTGACAGCAGTAATAAAGCGATAGTCGTTCATTTTAAGAGTAGTTGTAATAAGATTTCTGATAGGCTTGTCGTCCTCCACCACCAGAACAAGATATTCATTCATTTAGATCGACCTCTCCTATTGGCAGAGTAAAGCTGACAACTGTACCGTTTGGTATGTTGTCGCTGACAGATATAGTACCGCCGTGTGAAGTAATAATTGACCTGCACAGTGCAAGCCCCAGCCCCAGACTTCTTCTGCTGTCTGAGGAACGGCTGCCGCCCGTATAGAACATATCAAATACCCTTTCTTTTTCTTCATCGGAGATACCAGTGCCGTGATCGGACACGGATATCACAACAGTATGCGCATTTTCTCGGCGCACACTGACGGTAACATCAGAATCTTCATCACTGTACTTGACAGCATTATCCATAAGATTGACTATGACCTGTACGATGAGGTTCGCATCTGCCATAACGGGGATTATCTCGTCATACATATCAACGATGATATTTCGCTTTGGGTGAGTGCGTTTGGTGTGTCTGACAGCCTCCTGAACAATGTCATCAAGTATCTCTACCGAGATATTGAGCTGCATTCTGCCGTCCTCAATTCGTGTGGCGTATAAAAGATTTTCCACCATTTCGATAAGCCACATTGATTCGGAATAAATATCCGTGTATATCTGCTGACGTGCTGATTCATCAAGCGTATCGCCACCGGAAATGAGCGTACTGGCATTGCCTGATATGGAGGTCAGAGGTGTTCTGAGATCATGGGATATGGAACGGAGCATATCAGCTCTAAGCTGTTCATTCTGCGCCAGAAGTGCCGCCTCCTCCTTTTCACGGGCATTCTGCTCGGCGATCAGGATATTGCGTTTCAGCTTATTGGCAAGCGTTCCTGCAATGAACGCTGTAATAAACATCGTCACAAATGTGACAAGATAGCCTGCATCGTGAACTGAAAGAGAAAACTCAGGATAGGTGAAGAAGCAGTTGAAAAGCATTACTCCTACTAATGATGATATCAGGCAGAAATACATCTTTGATGTAAAAATGGATATCACAAGCACAGCAATAATATACAGCATGATAATGTCCGCATCGGCAAGTTGAAAGGCTTTGAATGCGTATCCGGCAAGTGTTGCGGCTGTCAGCACCACAATACATATAGCGGAGTCTTTGAACACAGAAAATGCTTTAGAGCTTTTTATAGAATTAGCAGTCATAAGGATCACCCTTGTTATTATAACATATCACTTTTGTGTTCGTCAACATCATCTTCTGACAGGTCGTGTCCACGTCTGCTCTTTTGTATCTCCTCGATGAATTCATCTACTTTTTCATAATATAAAAGCCGTAGAGAAACATTGCTCCTACAGACAGTGCAAGCAGAACATCTCTCACACGATCATCTCCTAGATCCTGAAACATTTCTGGATATCCCGAACCTCACCTATGACAAATGCGATGTCATCAGTTTCAATTACAGTGTCTGGTGCAGGGATAAATACCTCTTCTCCACGTTTGATCGTCAGAATATTGATCTTGAATTTCTTTCGTATATCGATCTGTGAAAGCGACTTTCCGAACCAGTCCTTCGGTACTTTCAGTTCGTAGATCGAATAATTGTTATCCAGATGAATAAAGTCGAGTATGCTGTCTGATGCATATTTTGTAGCAATGCGAAGTGCCATCTGCTTCTCAGGATAGACAACCTCATCGGCTCCGTTTTTAAGCAGGAATTTCATTTGTACATCATTTGTCGCACGGGATATGACTTTCTTTGCCCCCAGCTCCTTGAGCAAAGACGTTGTTTCCAAAGAGGACTGAAACCGGCTGCCGAGGGCAACGATACAAACATCATAGTTTCCTACACCAAGTGAACGGAGAAATTCCTCATTGGTGCTGTCACCGATCCTTGCGTTGGTCACATAAGGCAGTATATCGTTGATATGCTTCTCATTTTCATCTACTGCCATGACCTCACACCGAAGCTCCTCCATGCGTCTGGCAATATGACTGCCGAATTGACCTACTCCGATAATTAAAACTGTTTTCATATATAAAACTCCTTATCCTACGGATATTTTTTCAAGCGGTAAGCGTGAATTCTGACTGTCCGCCGACGGCAGAGCTGCATAAATGAGTGTCAGTCCGCCAACTCTCCCGAAAAACATAAGTATCATCAGTATCACACGGGATACAGCAGACAGACCGCTTGTAATGCCGAGTGACAGCCCTACTGTACCGATAGCTGAGCTTGTTTCAAACAGACAGGTCAGCAGCGGTAGATTTTCCACTCTGCTGATAATGACACCGCTTGTAAAGAACAATACAAGATACATAAACAAAACAGCGCCTGCACTGCGGACAGTTTCGTCTGATATTCTTCTTTTGAAGCACTGCACATCATTTCTGCGGCTAAACACTGTGATCGCAGAAAGGAACAGAACAGCAAAAGTCGCTGTTTTCATACCGCCTGCGGTGGAACCTGGAGAACCGCCTATAAGCATAAGAATGACCATAATGGCTGTACCTGATTCATCCATAGCAGCGAGATCAGTTGTGTTAAAGCCTGCGGTTCGTGTTGTGACAGACTGAAACAGTGAATGGATCGTCCGGTCATGGATAGTCCCATGGTCATATTCAAAAAAGAAGAAATACAGCGCAGGCAGAACGATCAAGACAGCAGATGTCATCAGTACGACCTTGCTTTGCAGAGAGTAGCGCCTGATCCTGTGCTTGTGTGTTCCGATATCGCCCCAGACGAGAAAGCCGATGCCTCCCGTAATAATTAGCAGCATAATGATGATATTGAGATAGATGTTGCTGTGGTAAAAGGTCAGCGACGAGAACGGTTCTTTTATGCCGAACAGATCAAAGCCTGCATTGCAAAAAGCCGATATGCTGTGAAACAAGGAATACCACAGTCCCTTAGCGAAACCAAGATCATTGCAGAAAACGGGTGCAAGCAAAGCCGCACCGATCATCTCTATGATAAGTGATGTTTTAAGGATAAAGCCTGTCAGCTTCACAATACCGCCTACCTGCGGTGCGGAGATGGATTCCTGCATCGTACTGCGCTGCCACAGACCGATTTTCCGCCCTGATGCTCTAATGATCGTAAGCCCGACGGTGATAACGCCCATACCTCCGATCTGAATTAGCATCAGAATGACCGCCTGCCCGAACAGAGACCAGTATGTAGCAGTATCCTTTACAACAAGCCCAGTCACACAGGTAGCTGAAACGGCTGTGAACATTGCATCAGGGAATGAAGTCACACACCGCTGCCTTGATGAGATCGGCAGCATCAGAAGCAATGAACCTACCAGAATTAGGCAAAAGAAACTGATAATGATGACCTGAAATGAAGTCATATGAGTTCTGTTTTTTACTCTATTTTTATGTAACATCGTACACCTCTCGTTTAAATTATAGCTTTATTATATCACATGAGCGGTTAAGGTGCTGTTAAGATTACGGTTACGGCGTTAAGATTTCGTTAAGGCACAATATTGATGTGTGCTGCTTGCCCGTAGTCTATTGGAACACCTGCAAACCGTTCTGCACAAGTCCATATCATAATTATGGAGCGCCACAATGACAGCATACCCTTTTTGGAACTGAATAACCTGAGATTTGCTCACACAAGCACTTCTCAGGTCTTTTCTTTTCAGACGGTTAGTTTTCCGCTCCGCAGGCTCGGACGGCTCTGAGGGGCGTTTCAGTTCGTCTGAAGTGGCTTTCAAGCGAGGTCATCGCCAATGCTCTTGGTGGTGAAGCAGAGACAGAAGAGAATGAGGACTCTAATAAAAAAACAGGCTCTTGATACAAGAACCTGTTCTCCTGGTGCCGGTGACCGGGGTCGAACCGGTACGGTATCGCTACCATCGGATTTTGAGTCCGACACGTCTGCCAATTCCATCACACCGGCACATAACATTATGATTATAGCATACTTTTTTCATTTTGTCAAGCAAACTGCAAGTAAATTCTGCATTTACTCGTTTGTATATTTTCAACATAAAACATATTTGACGACTCTTGACTTTTGGAGAATTTTATGATATAATTAAAAACAAGGCAGTAGAGAAATTATTTTCTCCGTCATCGGCAATTACGGAACTGCTGCCGCAAAATAATCGGGAGGGATCTATCGTGAATATAAATGAAATGACAGTGCTTATATGCGACGATTCTATGTTCGCTCGCAAAAAGCTCAGCATGTCTATTTCTGGATTTGGAGTAAAAGCCGTTTATGAAGCAGCCGACGGTGAAGAGGCTGTTAGCAAATATAAGGAGTTCAAGCCTGACGTGGTTTTCATGGATATCATTATGCCAAAGGTAACAGGTATTGAAGCCCTCAAACAGATAATAGCAGAAGACCCTGACGCTAAGGTGATAATGGCTTCTTCTGTTGGTACTCAGAGCCATTTGAAAGACGCTCTTAAGTCGGGAGCTGTGGACTTTTTGCAGAAACCTATAGCTGATAACGACGCTCTTAAAGTTCTTGAGAACGTTGCAAAGGGGGTACTGTAAATGTTTGCGCAGTTTTTTGGAGGCTACCTCTTTAACCATAAGCTTTGTACCGCTGAGGATCTTACTCAGGCTTTCGAGGCTAAAAAGCATACAAGACTTCGCCTTGGCGTTCTTGCTATAAACGCTGGTCTTATGACAGCCGAGCAGGTGGAGCACGTCAATATCACTCAGCAGAGTGTCGATAAACGTTTTGGCGACCTTGCCGTGGAGCTTGGCTACGTTACCGCTGACGACGTTGAAAAGCTTCTCGCTCAGCAGCCTACAGATTACCTGCTCCTGGGTCAGACCCTTGTTAATAACGGTGCTCTTACCAATGCTGAGTTTGAAAAGGCACTTAAAGACTATAAGGCTGAAAATCAGATAACCGACGATATTTCAGACAATCAAACAGAAACTCTACATAACCTTATCAATGAGTTCTATCATTTTGACAATGATGAAAATGCCCGTATCTGTACTGATTATGTTACTTTGCTTTTCAAAAATCTTATCAGATTTATCGGTGACGATTTCACTCCTATGGAAGCGTCAGTTATAAAGAATTTTGCAGCAGAACATATCGTTATCCAAAAAATAAATGGAAAATATAACGCTGAGGCTTGCATTGCCACAGATTCAAAGACATATATGGCTTTCGCTGAGAGGTTTGCCAAAGAGAGCTTCACGGAGGTCGATGACTTTGTAAACGCTACAGCAGGCGAATTTCTGAACGTAAACGACGGTCTGTTCGTTGTAAATGAGTCAAACGAACATGGCGTTGAGCTTACACTCACACCGCAGAAATTTTTGGAAAATGGTGAGCTTGCCCTGTCAGGCACTGCATTCTGTATCCCGGTGAACTATCCGTTCGGCAAGCTGAATTTCATCATTGCCACCTGATATAATTTTACAAGCACATAATATCCGCCGCTGTCCAGCTTTGTTCAGCGGCGTTGATGTTCTTTGCCTTTTTTATAACTTTTTTTCAAAAACACTTGAAATTTCATTGGAAGTATGTTATAATAGTAAGGTAACAAAAGTTAGATTGATATGATTCAGTTATTGTTCCTCATCAATCCGAGATATAGGTGTGCGGGTCCTGTGCAATGAAACGCTGTGAACCATGTCAGGCGGGGAACCGAGCAGCATTAAGCGGTTTGTTTCGTGTGTCACAGTTCCGCCCGCACGCCCATATGTCGGATTGATTTTTTTTATTTTCTTGATTGGAGTGAGAGTTTTGTATCAGGCATTGTACAGAAAATGGCGTCCAATGTCATTTGACGATGTTGTTTCGCAACCGCATATTACAACTACTCTCAAAAATCAGATAAAAAGCGGCAAGACCGCTCATGCCTATCTTTTCACAGGCTCGAGAGGTACGGGAAAGACCACCTGCGCAAGAATTTTTGCAAAGGCTATCAATTGCCTTGACCCACATGACGGTGAGCCATGCCTTGAATGTGAGATATGCAAAGACGCTGACAACGGCACTCTTTCCGATATTATCGAGATTGACGCTGCTTCAAATTCTAAAGTAGACGATATCAGAGAACTGCGTGAAGGCGTTGTCTATACTCCTGAAAGATGTAAATATAAGGTATATATCATAGACGAGGTGCATATGCTTTCTGCGGGCGCATTCAACGCCCTGCTGAAAACTATGGAAGAACCTCCTCCGCATGTCAAGTTTATTCTTGCCACTACGGAGATACATAAAGTTCCTGCTACTATCGTGTCGAGATGCCAGCATTTCGACTTTCACAGGATAAGAAACGAGGATATCGTTTCAAGGCTTAAGTATATTGCTTCTCAGGAGGGCTTTACCCTCCACGAAGATGCCGCAGGCATGATAGCAAGGCTTTCTGACGGTGGTATGCGTGACGCACTTTCTCTTTTAGACCAGTGCGTTGCCTATGAAAATGACATCACACTTGACGTTGTGTCATCAGCTTCCGGCATTGCGGGACGTGATTATCTTTTTGATATTCTCGAAAAGATAGCCGAAAAGGACGCCGCAGGCGCACTCAGAGTCGTTGACAAGCTTTATGATATGTCAAAAGATCTGAAAGTCTTAGCAGGCGAACTGCTCGCTCAGATGAGAAATGTCATGATAATAAAAACTATCGACAACAACAAGGATCTTATAACTTGTCTGCCTGACGAGTATGAAAGACTTAAAGCCCTTGCAGAACGCATGAAGCTGGACGAGATACTCGGGGATATAAATACTTTGCAGGAGTGCAGCGAGCGTTTTGCAAAAAGTACATCAAAGCGTATCGAGCTTGAAATGTGTATCATAAAGCTGTGCGGAGCTGCTCAAAAAGCAGGTGCCACTGCGCAGGCTGTATCAGGCAATGCTGAGATCACAGTGCTTCTTAATAGAATAACTCAGCTTGAGAATGCACTAAAAAATGGTGCCGTTTTGCAGACTCAACCGCAGATCGCCACACCGGCTCAGCAGGAACAAGCTCCACCGCCAAAGCCTTTTGACCCGGATTTCAAGAAAATGAAAGCAAGCGACTTCAAGCTTGTGCAGACTTGGGACAACATTGTTGAGCAGGTCAAGCAGACAAATCCTGCCATAGGCTGTTTCTTAGTCAATTCAAAGGCTTATATGTGTCAGAATGTGTTGCTTATGATAGTACACAATGACTTTTATCTCAAAAAGTTCAAAGCAAGCGGCGATGCTACGGTGCTTAATGAGATACTGAAAAATAATTTCGGACAAAACTTCACTATCAAAGTCAAATCAGCCAAAAATGTCGCACCTGAGGATACGGAAAATCCTATAAATCAGTTGCTTGACAAGGCGAAAAAACTTGATATTGAAGTTGATATAAAAAAATAATTTTGAATATAAGGAGTTTTTAAAATGAAAGCAAGACTTCCACAGGGAATGGGCAAAGGTCCTTCCAATAACATGAATCAGATGCTCAAGCAGGCTCAGAAAATGCAGGACGAGATCACAGCTCTTCAGGCAGACCTTGAGCAGAGAGAGTTCACAGGTACAGCAGGCGGCGGAGTTGTTGAGGTAACTATCAACGGCAAGAGAAACGTCCTTAAGCTTGATATCAAGCCTGAGGTAGTTGATCCAGAGGACGTTGAAACACTTCAGGACCTCGTTATGGCAGCTTTCAATCAGGCTGTTGCTAACCTCGATGAAGTAAGCGACACTGAAATGCAGAAACTCACAGGCGGAGTATCATTCCCAGGTCTGTTTTAATGGCTGAGTCAAACGCACTGCCTTTGGTACTTCTGGCAGAGCAATTTGCAAAGCTCCCTGGTATAGGCATGAAGTCCGCACAGCGCCTTGCCTACTATGTTATGTCCATGACAGATGAGGACGCATCGGCTTTTGCAGCGGCTATCACTAATGCCCACAAAAGCGTTCATCTTTGCAGCGTTTGCCAGAACTTTACTGACAAGCCAAAGTGTCCTATCTGTGCCGACCCAAGACGTGACCACACAACGGTCTGCGTAGTAGAAGACCCAAAGGATATAGCCGCTTTCGAGCGTACTAAGGAGTACAAAGGCGTTTACCATGTTTTGCATGGACTTCTCTCCCCTATGGACGACATTTCCCCTGACAAGCTTAAAATAAAAGAACTGCTTTCGAGGATAGAGCCTGAGAATGTTAAAGAAGTCATTATGGCTACTAATCCTACAGTTAATGGCGAAGCTACGGCAATTTACATTTCAAGGCTGCTGAAACCCCTTGGTGTAAAGGTCACACGTTTGGCGTTCGGTCTACCCGTTGGCGGAGTGCTTGAATATGCTGATGAAGTAACGCTTTACAAGGCTTTGGAAAATCGAAACGAAATATAAGGAAAACCTCCCCGAACTATTCGGAGAGGTTTTTTTTACGTCTAAGATTTTTGAAAAATTCCGTCAGTGTATCTGCACACCGCTCTTGCAGTATACCGCCTGTGCAAAGAGGTTTGTGATTATAGGGTAGCTCAAAAAGATTTACCACCGACCCGCAAGAACCAGCCTTTTTGTCATACGCACCAAAAACCACACGCTCAATTCGAGAATTTATTATCGCACCCGTACACATAGGACAAGGCTCGAGAGTAACAAAAAGCTCACAACCCATAAGCCGCCAACCCCCAAGATTGCGACTCGCTTCCTCAATAGCCACAAGTTCTGCATGAGTCAAAGGGGAACGCCCATACTCACGACGATTGAATCCCCTGCCGATTATTTCACCGCTGGAACGCTTCACAACTATCGCACCCACAGGTACTTCCCCCTGCTCTGCGGCAATTTCCGCAAGCTCCAACGCTTTTTTCATGTAAAGCTCATCCCTCGTCATATTATCCTCGCACACACAAACATGGTCACAAGAATTGCAGCTATCCACACTGCGATCGAGTTAGTTGCAATGAAAGACTTAACTCGCTTTGACATCGTCATAAAAGAATTATCATTTTCAATGTTGAATGTCCAGTCACCAAAGCTTGTAAGCTTCGAGTACATCACAAGTGATACACCAACGATCACTGTACAGATTATGACTTCTGCTATTTTGGCATAAGGAAGATCATAGAGAACAATGTAACTTAATACAAAATTCGTGATGTGGGCGCAAATACTCATTGAAATTGCAGTAAAAACCGATCCTGTTCGTATAGTAAAAAGTCCAAGAACCGCAGTACAGCATACAACAAAAGGCAGATATGTAATATCATAGTAGCACAAACCGTTCACAACAGCAGTGATTATAATAGCGAAGGTGTCGCCAAATTGACGAAAAGTCTGCAAAAAAATTCCTCGAAATACTATCTCTTGCATTATAGGAACAATGATCGCAAAGAAGGCAAAAGAAACAAGAGCTACAACAGGATCTTCAGAGAATACAAAAATAGAATATATCCCGTCTAAATGCACAGTTGAGAACAGCAGACTAAGGATATATTGTCCAACTCTGCCCACAACGATTATGACCATCATAATAACCACAGCAGTTCCACGCATTTTTTCGTAGCCCTTTGAATTTGCAAAAACGACTTTATTAGGGATCTTAGTAACGATCTTAAAAATTAGACCAGGCACAACAAACTTTGCGGCAAACAACAGACCTAAAATAAAAGTCATTCCAACACCATATCTGCCATATCCGCCATCTGTTTGAGAAAAATACACAAATGTACCAGTTGTATCCGGCGCGTATTTATTCACTATAAAATAGTTAAGAAAATCAATAGCAAGCATTACCACAAGACAAATGCCCAACAAACTACAGCATTTTAGCATAGAGATCCTCTCAGCTACCTCTGCCTTATGAGGCACAAAACCCTCGCCATCAATGTATGAGTGTTCTCTTGTATCATGTATAAACTGGAATCCAAAAGAATTCTGAGGATTTGAACGCCACTTTGCAAACGACTTCTTATAATCATCACTCTGATTTTGATAAGTGGTATCCTGGGCAACGTCAATCATATAATCTTTAGTATTTGTATCGTTCAAATTCTCACCTCCGATATACTAATTATAGCATATCACCGTACTTTTTTAAAGCATACAAATATCATTTAACTCATTATTCATAATATTTTAAGACAAAAAAAGATCGGATACATATTAGTACCCGATCTTTATATAGCGAACTAAAAATTAGTCTCTAACAGCTGTAACGACGCCAGAACCTACTGTTCTACCACCCTCACGGATAGCGAAACGAAGTCCCTCTTCGATAGCGATTGGAGTGATAAGCTCAACATCCATCTCTACGTTATCGCCAGGCATGCACATTTCCTTGTCAGCAGGAAGTGTGATAACGCCAGTAACGTCTGTTGTTCTGAAATAGAACTGTGGTCTGTAGTTGTTGAAGAATGGAGTATGACGGCCGCCCTCTTCCTTCTTCAGAACGTAAACCTGACCTGAGAACTTTGTGTATGGGTGAATGGAACCTGGCTTACAAAGAACCTGGCCTCTCTGAATGTCAGATCTCTGGATACCACGGAGAAGTGCACCGATGTTGTCGCCTGCCTCAGCGTAGTCAAGGATCTTTCTGAACATCTCGATACCTGTTACAACAGTCTTTGGTCTCTCAGTTGAAAGTCCGAGGATCTCAACTTCGTCACCAGTCTTGAGCTGACCTCTTTCAACTCTACCAGTAGCAACTGTACCACGGCCTGTGATTGTGAATACGTCCTCAACAGGCATCAGGAATGGAAGATCAGACTTTCTGTCTGGTGTTGGAATGAATGAGTCAACAGCGTCCATAAGGTCAAGGATTGGCTTGTAAGCTGGATCTGAAAGATCATCTGGAGCTTCAAGAGCTGCAAGAGCTGAACCCTTGATGATTGGAGTCTCATCGCCAGGGAAATCGTACTTGTCGAGGAGCTCTCTGATATCCATCTCAACGAGATCGAGAAGCTCTTCATCGTCAACCTGGTCAGCCTTGTTCATGAAAACAACGATAGCTGGAACGCCTACCTGTCTAGCAAGGAGAAGGTGCTCTCTTGTCTGAGCCATAGGACCATCAGAAGCAGCAACTACGAGGATAGCGCCGTCCATCTGAGCAGCACCAGTGATCATGTTCTTTACATAGTCAGCGTGGCCTGGGCAGTCAACGTGAGCATAGTGACGGTTCTTTGTCTCATACTCAACGTGAGCTGTGTTGATTGTAATTCCTCTCTCTCTCTCCTCTGGAGCTGAGTCGATGTTGTTGTAATCCTTCTTCTCAGCAAGACCTTCAAGAGCAAGAGTCTTTGTGATAGCAGCAGTAAGAGTTGTCTTACCGTGGTCAACGTGACCGATTGTACCAATGTTAACGTGTGGTTTGGTTCTTTCGAAATGTGCCTTTGCCATAGGAATTTTCCTCCTTAAAATTTAATAGTTTCCGATTTAACATACCGTAGTATAATTATATCAAATAAAAAGCAAATTTGCAATAGAAAAAGCAGAAAATTTTCCGCAAATTTATTAGTCCTTGTTTCTTGAAGCCATGATCTTCTCAGAGATAGACTTTGGTACCTGAATGTAGCTGTCAGGCTCCATTGTGTACTGTCCACGACCCTGTGTCTTAGAACGCAGGTCATTTGAGTAACCAAACATTTCAGACAGTGGAACGAGAGCATCTACCTGAACAGCACCGGTTCTCTGCTCCTGACCGAGGATCTGTCCACGACGGGAGTTGAGGTCGCCTATAACTGTTCCGAGATAATCATCAGGAGCGATAACGCAAACCTTCATGATAGGCTCAAGAATGATTGGTGAAGCCTTTCTCATAGCCTCCTTGAACGCCATAGAACCGGCGATCTTAAATGCCATTTCAGAAGAGTCGACTTCGTGATAAGATCCATCGTACAGCTCGACCTTAACGTCAACTACCTGGAAGCCTGCGAGAACACCATTCTCCATAGCGCCCTTGATACCTGCGTCAACTGCAGGAATGTATTCCTTAGGAATAGCACCGCCGACAACCTTGTTGATGAACTCATAGCCCTTACCGGACTCGTTTGGCTCAACGTTGATCTTAACGTGACCGTACTGACCCTTACCACCTGACTGCTTAGCGTACTTGTAATCAACGCTTGCAGGAGCAGTAATTGTTTCCTTATATGAAACCTGAGGAGCGCCGACATTAGCCTCTACCTTGAACTCACGGAGAAGTCTGTCTACGATGATCTCAAGGTGCAGCTCGCCCATTCCGGCGATAATTGTCTGACCTGTTTCCTCAGAAGTATAAGTTCTGAATGTTGGGTCCTCTTCAGCAAGCTTTGCAAGAGCGATACCCATCTTTTCCTGACCTGCCTTAGTCTTAGGCTCAATAGCGAGCTGAATAACAGGCTCAGGGAATTCCATTGACTCAAGAAGTACAGGATGATCTTCATCACAAAGAGTGTCACCTGTTGTTGTGTTCTTCAGACCGATAGCGGCACCGATATCACCAGCGTAGATAGTATCGATATCCTTTCTAGCGTTAGAGTGCATCTGAACGATTCTTCCGATTCTCTCGTCCTTATCCTTAGTGGAGTTATAAACTGTAGAACCGGCTGTCAGAACACCTGAATAAACTCTGAAGTAGCAGAGCTTACCAACGAATGGGTCTGTAGCGATCTTGAATGCGAGAGCAGCGAATGGCTGATCGTCGCCTGAAATTCTCTCAACTTCCTCACCTGTATTTACGTCAGTACCCTTGATGTGTGGTACGTCGATAGGTGAAGGCATATAATCTACAATAGCGTCAAGAAGCTTCTGAACGCCCTTGTTTCTGTATGAAGTTCCGCAGGTAACAGGTACCATTGTGTTAGCGATAGTACTCTTTCTGATTACCTTCTTCATCTCGTCGATAGTGATCTCTTCGTCTGCGAAATACTTCTCAGCGAGATCGTCATCAACTTCTGCAAGATGCTCGATAAGGTCAGCGTGATACTGTTCAGCCTTTTCCTTGAGGTCCTCAGGAATTTCTTCCTGACGGATATCCTTTCCAAGGTCGTCATAGTATACATAAGCCTTCATTTCGAGCAGGTCGATGATTCCCTTGAAGTCGTCCTCAGCGCCGATAGGGAGCTGGATAGGAACGGCATTACAATGAAGTCTTTCATGGAGCATATTCAAAACGTTGTAGAAGTCTGCGCCCATGATATCCATCTTGTTGACATATACCATTCTTGGTACCTGATAGTTATCAGCCTGTCTCCAAACTGTTTCAGTCTGAGGCTCAACACCACCCTTAGCACAAAGAACTGTTACAGAACCGTCGAGTACACGAAGTGAACGCTCAACCTCAACTGTAAAGTCAACGTGACCCGGAGTATCTATAATGTTGAGTCTGTGACCCTTCCAGTAGCAAGTAGTAGCAGCAGAAGTAATTGTGATACCTCTCTCCTTCTCCTGTGCCATCCAGTCCATTGTAGATGCACCGTCGTGTGTTTCACCGATCTTATAGTTTACACCGGTATAAAACAGGATACGCTCTGTAGTAGTAGTCTTGCCGGCGTCGATGTGTGCCATGATACCGATATTACGGTAATCCTGCAATTTACATTCTCTTGCCATATATATCCTCCTTTATACCTCTTACCATCTGTAATGAGCGAAAGCCTTGTTAGCTTCAGCCATCTTATGAGTTTCGTCACGCTTCTTGCATGAGCCGCCAACGCCGTTAAGAGCGTCGAGGATCTCTGCTGCGAGTCTCTCTCTCATTGTGTCCTCGTTTCTCTCACGAGAATACTTTGTTATCCATCTCAGACCAAGTGTCTGTCTTCTGTCAGGACGAACCTCCATTGGTACCTGGTAAGTCGCACCGCCTACACGGCGAGCCTTGACCTCCAGCTCAGGCATGATGTTATCCATAGCCTCCTGGAATACTTCAAGAGCAGGTCTGCCTGTCTTTTCTTCGACAATTTCAAATGCTCCGTAAACGATCTTCTGGGCAACACCCTTCTTACCGTCAAGCATGATGTTGTTTACAAGACGTGTAACAAGCTTAGAATTGTATACTGGATCCTGAAGCACGTCTCTCTTTGTAACTCTACCTCTTCTTGGCACTTTAATTCCCTCCTTCACAAATAATGAATTCACAGGTACTCGCTCTGTAACCACGGCACACAGCCGTTTTACAGCCCCGTCAGTTCCTTGTAGAGTCAACTAATATATATTAATCACTCCACATAAACTGTGGTCTTCGCAATATGCGACAATGAGTTATTACCTTGTTACTAAAATGAGCTTTTCAGTTTTTGATTACTTGGCTGCTCCTGCCTTTGGTCTCTTAGCACCGTACTTGGATCTCGCCTGCATTCTCTTAGCAACGCCCTGAGCGTCGAGAGTGCCTCTGATGATGTGATATCTTACACCAGGGAGGTCCTTAACACGTCCGCCTCTGATAAGAACAACGGAGTGCTCCTGAAGATTGTGTCCGATACCAGGGATATAAGCTGTAACTTCGTTTCCGTTTGTGAGCTTAACTCTGGCAACCTTTCTCATAGCTGAGTTTGGCTTTTTAGGTGTAGCAGTTCTTACTACTGTGCAAACGCCACGCTTCTGTGGGCAGCTCTGATCAATAACTACCTTCTTCTTTGAGTTGAAACCCTTCTGAAGAGCAGGAGCTGTAGACTTGTCTGCAAGGACATTTCTTCCTTTTCTTACTAACTGGTTAAAGGTTGGCATATTTTCTCTCCTTTCATAGATTTGATACTATACGCTGATATACAATACATCAGCATACCTTGATATTATACACTATTCTCCGTCTCTTGTCAAGCACTTTTTCTTGACTTTTTTAACTTTTTGAAAATTTTAGTTAAATTTTCTCTCAAAAGCTATAAAAAGCACAGGGCAGCGGCTTTTCACGCCCTGCCCTGCAAATATATTCCCTCATTCCGTCTTGCTGTCTGTATCTAAAATTTCTCCTTTATCCGCCACTTCGACCTCTGTCTCGCTGAATCTATGATAAGTTATAACACAATCGCTGTCGTCAGTCTTGTCCGAATAGGTTATATCGTTTTGTACTTCATTGATATAAAGTTTCAGATCATTACTAAAATAGGTGTTTGCACCCGTTGCGAATTTAATTGCAACGAGCCATTCATTTTCATCAAAGAAGTAATTTCTGTTGTTCTTTACCGTCGCACTTTGGGAACCGTACCATTCATTATTAGTATCGTCCTGCTCCACAATATCCTTATAATTGGAAGTTATACTGAAATATCTTCCGTCCACCTTGATAATTATGCCTTCCTTTGACCCTCCTGCTGTGGAAACGTTTATGGCTTTACCCTTTTGAATTGGTGTTATTATCAGCGGATAGATAATATCCCTTTCGTAATTGTCAGCATCATAATTGATATGCTTAACAGAATTTACCAACGTATTAATTTTAAATCCCCAGTCCTTTTCAACAGGATTTAGCACAATGTTGAAGTCGTCAGCTTGCAGTATCATATCTTCGTATATATGCTGTACACTATCAAGAATGAGCTTATCAAGCTTTTCCTTGCCTGTATCCTTTGAACTGTCGATATCATAAGCATAGGCTATTGATGATCTAAGTGAATAATAGAAGTCTGTTCCAAAGCTGTCGCCACCGACCGTTTCGCCAAGACCTGTTGCGATCTCATCCGAGTTCCAATTACTCAGATTATCGCAGTTTGTGCCGACTGCGATTTTTTCGCCCACTTTCAGTTCGTCCGCATAAACAAACTTCCCTGTGGTAACATCTTTCGCTCTGAAATCAAGTTTAAACGCAGCGTAATAGTGGTATTTCAGGTATTCATATTCATTCACAGTAACATAGTCGATCAATTCGCCCTTTTCAGAGGTGTATTTCTCAACATATATCTTATCGACAAAAAGATATCCCGTTCCGTCCGAGCCGCAGCCTGCATACGTTCCGACCGCCGTTATCTCTTTGTCTTTAACGACCTGCTTAAGCGCATTTTGTGCCTGTTCTAAATCAGCCGTAAGCTCAGTGCTGTCAAGGCTTTCCGAACTGTCTATACTTGGCTGCTGCATACCGACATTGATCTTATGCTCATCACCGCTGCGATAAAGCGTCAGCGCACCGCCCACCACCAGAAGCAAAGCCGCAAGCACCGCACCTGCAAGCTGAAAGCCTGTAAGTTTTGTTTTCTTTTTCTCTGTAGGCTTGTCATACATAAGCACACTCTCCTTCCAATCCGAGGAGTTTTTATACAGTAAAAAGCATTTATCTTTTTCATTTGCTGCTCCTTTCTGTGATATCCTCATTGCAAACTATACCTTCAGTCAATGTTATGCTGAAAGTCCAGCCCCTACATAAGAGTTTTTACATCTTTTGTAGGGGACGGCGTCCTCGAAGTCCCGATACTTTATGTCTTTATTGACATTCATATAGTTCACAACATTATCATATCCTTCAGTTGTTCTCTTCCACGTTTGAGATGTGTTTTTATCGTGTTTTCCTTGATATTTGTCAGCTGTGAGATCTCCTGCACTGACAGCTCCTCAAAGTAATAAAGATAAATACTATCCCGATATTTCGGGGGAAGTCTGAAAATAAGGTCAAGTATCTCTATGTCGCTGCCGTCCTTTGAGAAAGACGTTATGCTGTTCAGATCGACTGTGTTTTTCCTCAAACGATACCGCAAAACACTCCGGCATTCGTTGAGAGCACTCTGATGAGCCACGCTTTCGGGTTTGGCAGACTGCCTTTTTTCATCTGCTTGAAAAGCTTGAAGAACACGTTCTGATAGCAGTCCTCAGCGTCGGAAAAATTTCCCGTGTGCACCACGCAAAGCCTTGTTACCATATCCGAATACTCCTCTACAAGTTGGCGGTATTCGCTTTCGGTCATATTCTTCATGCTTTCACTTCCCTTCATATACTAAAACGCCGCGGCAGGCAAAAAGGTTTCATACAAAATAAAAAAATCAGCCCGCATGAATGAACCATGCAGGCTGATATAAAAGTCATTAGTACAACGGTGTTTCTGCGGTGTTATGGTTAGCCGCACTCTCATTCTTAACCACCTGAACGTTGTTGTAAACGTCCATACCGGTGCCGGCAGGAATGAGCTTACCGATAATAACATTTTCCTTAAGACCCATGAGCTTATCGGTCTTGCCTCTGATAGCTGCGTCTGTAAGAGCCTTAGTTGTCTCCTGGAATGAAGCAGCCGACAGGAATGAATCCGAGTAGCTTGAAGCCTTTGTGATACCCTGAAGAACAGGAACAGTTGTGATAAGTCTTGCGTTCTCGTCGCCGGCGTCGATCTGAGCCTGTATCTCCTCGTTGAGTCTTGCGACCTCTCCTCTGTCGATAAGTGAACCAGGGAGCAGATAGCTTGAACCGGAGTCGTCGATCTTGACCTTTCTCATCATCTGACGAACGATAACTTCGATGTGCTTATCGTTGATATCAACACCCTGCAGACGGTAAACCTTCTGAACTTCGGTGATGATGTAGTTCTGAACAGCCTTAGGGCCATTAACTGCAAGGATATCAGCTGGGTTGATAGAACCCTCTGTGAGCGGCTCACCGGCTGTAACAGCCTGTCCCTCACGAACTCTTATCTTGTAGCCGTATGGAATAGCATAAGACTCCTGCTCAGGATTTTCAGTGTCCTCGCTTGTAACAGTGATCTGCTTGGTCTTCTTGACCTCCTCGATCCTAACTATGCCGTCGATCCTTGTGATGATAGCAGCGCCCTTTGGACGTCTGCTCTCAAACAGCTCCTCGACTCTAGGAAGACCCTGTGTGATATCTTCCGCAGAAGCGATACCACCTGTGTGGAAGGTTCTCATTGTAAGCTGTGTACCAGGCTCACCGATAGACTGAGCGGAGATTACGCCGACAGCCTCGCCGACCTGAACGATATTTCCGTTTGCAAGGTTGGCACCGTAGCACTTAGCACAAACGCCATGCTTAGCCTGACACTGAAGAACTGATCTGATAGAGATAGAATCCCTGCCCTCAGCTTCGAGTGCAGCAACTATTCTTTCAGCGTCATGAACGTTTATGAGCTTGTTTCTTGAGCATATCATCTCGCCTGTCTTAGGATCCTTGAGGTCCTCAACAAGGTATCTGCCCACAAGTCTCTCGCTGAGAGGCTCGATCATTTCGTTTCCGTTCTTAATGTCGAATATCTCGATACCAACGTGAGTACCGCAATCCTCCTGACGAATGATAACGTCCTGAGAAACGTCAACAAGACGTCTTGTAAGGTAACCTGAGTCAGCAGTACGCAGAGCAGTATCGGCAAGTCCCTTTCTCGCACCTCTGGAAGAAATGAAGTATTCCAGAATGTTAAGACCTTCACGGTAGTTAGCTCTGATAGGCATCTCGATAGTTGAACCTGATGTGTTGGCGATAAGTCCACGCATACCTGCCAGCTGTCTGATCTGGTTGATAGAACCACGGGCACCTGAGTCAGCCATCATGTTGATTGGGTTGTATGGGTCAAGGTTAGCTTTCAGAGCCTCTGTAACTTCGTCTGTAGCGTTGTTCCAGATCTCGATGAACTTCTTTGACTTCTCTTCTCTTGAGATATAACCTCTCTTATACTGCTTGTCTATCTTGTCAACAAGTCCGTCAGCCTTTGCAAGGATATCCTTCTTAGCCTCAGGGATAGAAGCGTCGCAAACAGCAACTGTGATAGCAGACTTTGTAGAATACTTATAACCAAGGCTCTTGATGTTGTCGAGAACTTCGGAAGTAGTAGTAGTACCGTGCTTCTGGATACATTTATCAATGATATCAGAAAGCTGCTTTTTCTTTACAAGGAAGCTTATCTCAAGATCGAACTGCTTTTCTGAATTTGTTCTGTCAACAAAGCCAAGGTTCTGAGGAATGATAGAGTTGAAGATAAGTCTTCCGACTGTAGCGTCTATCACCTTTGATACCTGCTTGTCGCCTATCTGCTTGGTTATCCTTACCTTAATAGCAGCGTGAAGTGAAACGATGTGCTGATCGTAAGCCATAAGAGCCTCGTTCACATCTCTGAACACCTTGCCCTCGCCAGGCTCGCCGTCCTTCTTCAGTGTCAGGTAGTAAGAACCAAGTATCATATCCTGTGTAGGAACTGCAACAGGGCGTCCGTCTGAAGGCTTCAACAGGTTGTTGGCAGCCAGCATAAGGAATCTTGCCTCAGCCTGAGCCTCTGCTGAGATCGGCAGGTGAACAGCCATCTGGTCGCCGTCGAAGTCAGCGTTGAACGCTGTACAAACCAGTGGGTGAAGCTTGATAGCTCTGCCCTCTACAAGGATAGGCTCGAATGCCTGAATACCAAGTCTGTGAAGTGTAGGCGCACGGTTGAGCATTACAGGGTGACCCTGAATAACATTTTCAAGTGCGTCCCAAACCTCTGGCTCAGCTCTGTCTACCTTTTTCCTTGCAGACTTGATATTGATAGTAGGATTGGTGTCAACAAGTCTTTTCATAACGAAAGGCTTGAACAGCTCAAGAGCCATTTCCTTTGGCAGACCGCACTGATACATCTTAAGCTCAGGACCTACGACGATAACAGAACGTCCTGAATAGTCAACACGCTTACCAAGAAGGTTCTGTCTGAAACGTCCCTGCTTACCTTTGAGCATATCTGAAAGTGACTTGTATGCTCTGTTGTTAGGACCTGTAACAGGTCTGCCGTGTCTGCCGTTGTCGATAAGTGCGTCAACAGCTTCCTGAAGCATTCTCTTTTCGTTTCTAACGATGATGTCAGGTGCTTCAAGCTCCAGCATTTTCTTAAGACGGTTATTTCTGTTGATAACACGTCTGTAAAGGTCATTAAGGTCGCTAGTTGCGTATCTTCCGCCGTCCAGCAGTACCATAGGTCTGATATCAGGTGGTATAACAGGTATAGCCTCCAGTATCATCCACTCAGGTCTGTTGCCTGATGTTCTGAAAGCCTCAACGATCTCCAGTCTTTTCAGAAGCTTGATACGCTTCTGACCTGCAGGAAGATCCTTCAGCTCAGTTTTAGCTCTTCTGAAAGCTTCTCGAGGTCGATCTCTTCAAGAAGCTCCTTGATAGCCTCAGCGCCCATGCCGGCTCTGAACTCGTCCTCGTCATACTTTTCCTGCATTTCGCTATAATCCTTTTCAGTAAGGAGCTGACCCTTGATAAGCTCAGTGTTACCTGGATCTATAACGATGTATTTTGTGAAGTAAAGAACTTCTTCAAGTCTTTTCTGTGATATTTCAAGCATCTGTCCTATTCTTGACGGAGTTCCCTTGAAATACCAAATGTGAGAAACAGGTGCAGCAAGCTCGATGTGACCCATTCTCTCTCTACGAACCTTGGCTCTTGTTACCTCAACGCCGCAGCGCTCGCAGACTTTGCCTTTAAAGCGAATTTTCTTATATTTACCGCAGTGACACTCCCAGTCCTTTGAAGGTCCGAATATCTTTTCGCAGAACAATCCGTCCTTTTCCGGCTTCTGAGTACGATAGTTTATTGTTTCAGGTCTGGTAACAACGCCGTAAGACCACTCACGGATCTTCTGAGGCGAAGCAAGACCGATCTTGATTGATGCAAACTCATTGAATTCCAACAGCAGTACCCTCTTCCTGTTTAGTTTGAAGCACGGCAACAGCCGACTTCTATATGAAACGGTCGCAAGGGCGGAGCCTTCCGCCCTTTGACCTCAGCTTATTTAGTTACTGTGCAAAATTATTCACCGTCATTAAGGAACAGATCAGACTCGTCGGAAGCTGCGCTGCCCTCCAGTTCGGAAGTGCCGTTCTCGTCTTCAGCCATGAAGCCCTCGTCGAGATCGCCCTCGTCAACGCCGAAATCGATATGATCTTCGATAGCAGGCTGTGGAACAAGCTCCTCGTCCTCGTCAAACGACTGCTTAAGATCTATTTCCTCGTTATTGATGTTGAGTACCTTGAGATCCAGACCAAGTGACTGAAGCTCCTTAACAAGTACCTTGAACGCCTCAGGAACACCAGGCTTAGGAACATTCTGTCCCTTAACGATAGCCTCGTATGTCTTGACTCTTCCCACAGTATCGTCAGACTTAACTGTAAGGATCTCCTGAAGTGTGTAAGCAGCACCGTAAGCTTCGAGCGCCCAAACTTCCATTTCTCCGAATCTCTGACCGCCGAACTGAGCCTTACCGCCGAGTGGCTGCTGTGTTACCAGTGAGTAAGGACCAACTGAACGTGCGTGTATCTTATCGTCTACGAGGTGGTGGAGCTTCAGGTAGTACATATAACCTACTGTAACTCTGTTATCGAACTTCTCGCCTGTTCTTCCGTCATAAACAGTGAACTTTCCGTCCTCGCTCATGCTCAGTGCGTTAGGGTTGATGACCTCGTCCATTGTGTGGAGAGTGAACTCATCGTCCTTATGCTCCAGATAATTCTGCTGAGCCATTTTGAAGCATTCTCTGATGTCTGCCTCGTGAGCACCGTCGAATACAGGGGTCATTATTTTCCAGCCAAGAGCCTTTGCCGCCATACCAAGATGAACTTCAAGCACCTGACCGATGTTCATACGAGAAGGTACGCCCAATGGGTTAAGACAGATATCGAGCGGAGTACCGTCCTCAAGGAATGGCATATCCTCCTGTGGGAGTATTCTTGAAACGACACCCTTGTTACCGTGACGACCCGCCATTTTATCGCCCACAGAGATCTTTCTCTTCTGTGCGATGTAGCATCTAACGAGCATATTTACTCCAGGAGAAAGCTCGTCGCAGTTCTCTCTTGTGAATATCTTAACATCAATGATAGTACCGGCCTCGCCGTGAGGTACCTTAAGAGAATTATCTCTGACTTCTCTAGCCTTTTCGCCGAAGATAGCTCTCAGAAGTCTTTCCTCAGCTGTCAGCTCAGTTTCACCCTTAGGTGTTACCTTACCAACAAGTATATCTCCCGAGCGAACCTCTGCGCCTATTCTGATGATACCGTTCTCGTCCAGATCCTTAAGAGCGTCCTCGCCAACGTTAGGTATATCTCTTGTGATCTCCTCAGGTCCGAGCTTTGTATCTCTGGCTTCTGTCTCATACTCTTCAATATGGATAGAAGTGTATTTATCCTGCTTTACAAGGTTTTCGTTCAGAAGAACGGCGTCCTCGTAGTTGTAACCTTCCCAAGTCATGAAGCCGATAAGAGCGTTCTTACCAAGTGAAAGCTCGCCGTTTGAAGTAGCAGGGCCGTCACCGATTATCTGATTAGCTTCAATTCTCTCGCCCTTATTGACGATAGGTCTCTGGTTTGTGCAAGTACCTGCGTTTGAACGCTTGAACTTAGTCAGCTCATAAGTTCTGAGCATACCGCTGTCCTCACGGATAACGATCTTGTCAGCGTCAACGCTCTCAACAACACCTGCGTTCTTAGAAACAACAGCAACGCCTGAATCAAGACAAGCCTTGTACTCCATACCAGTACCAACGATAGGAGACTCAGTCTTGAGCAGCGGCACAGCCTGTCTCTGCATGTTTGAACCCATGAGCGCACGGTTAGCGTCATCGTTCTCAAGGAACGGGATACAAGCAGTAGCCACAGAAACTACCATTTTAGGCGAAACATCCATGAAGTCGATCTTCTCTCTCTCGATCTCGAGGATCTGATCTCTGTATCTGCCGTTTACCTTAGGTCTGGCAAACTTGTTATCCTCAGTAAGAGGCTCGTTTGCCTGAGCGACCATGTAGTTATCTTCAACGTCAGCCGTCATATAAACAACTTCGTCAGTTACAACGCCTGTTTCCTTGTCAACACGTCTGTAAGGAGCTTCGATAAAGCCGTACTCGTTTATCCTTGCGAAAGAAGCAAGGTAAGAGATAAGTCCGATGTTAGGACCTTCAGGCGTCTCGATAGGACACATTCTGCCGTAGTGAGTATAGTGAACGTCACGGACCTCAAATCCGGCACGGTCTCTTGAAAGACCGCCAGGGCCGAGGGCTGAAAGTCTTCTCTTATGAGTAAGCTCAGCCAGAGGGTTGTTCTGATCCATGAACTGTGACAGTGGAGAAGAACCGAAGAACTCTCTGATAGCCGCAGTGATAGGTCTTATATTGATAAGAGCTGTAGGAGTAACGACCTCAGTGCCCTGTGACTGAATGTTCATTCTCTCACGGATAACTCTTTCCATTCTTGTGAAACCGATCCTGAACTGGTTCTGAAGAAGCTCGCCTACTGAACGGATTCTTCTGTTGCCAAGATGGTCGATATCGTCAACAGTACCAACGCCCTCGCAAAGGTTGAGGAAGTAAGAAACCGTAGCGATAATATCATCGATAGTGATGTGCTTTGGAACGAGGTCGTCAGCCTTAAGTCTGATGTTCTCCTTAAGCTCTTCCTCATTCTCAGAATCTTCAAGAACTTCCTTGAGAGCCTTGAAAGATACCTTTTCGTTGATGCCAAGCTCAGTGCAGTCAAAATCAACATAAGCGTTGATGTCTACCATGCCGTTGCCTATGATCTTAACTTCGCACTCTTCAAGCTTTGTAACAGCCTCGCCTGTTGCGGAAGTAAGATGTTCTTTGACCTCAACGTCAACGTAAGCCTCCATAACACCTGCGGTCTCGATCTCCATAGCCTTATCAAAGCTGATAAGATCGCCGGCCTCAGCCATTACCTCGCCTGTCATAGGATTTACAACAGGTCTTGAAAGTCTGTGGCCTGAAAGTCTTGAACCAACGCCAAGCTTCTTGTTGTACTTATATCTGCCAAATCTTGAAAGATCATATCTCTTAGCGTCAAAGAACAGGTTGTTCAGGTGAGTAACAGCAGAATCTACTGTAGGAGGCTCGCCCGGACGAAGCTTCTTGTAAACTTCAAGAAGAGCTTCCTCTCTGTTAGCAGTCTGATCCTTCTGCATGATAGTCTGAGTAAGTCTTTCATCAGGGCCGAAAACTTCCTCGATCTCCTCGTTAGTACCAATACCGAGCGATCTCAGGAAAGTAGTAAGAGGGATCTTTCTGTTTTTATCGATTCTGACATAAACCACGTCGTTAGAATCCATTTCATATTCAAGCCAAGCGCCTCTGTTAGGGATAACAGTTGTCTTGAAAAGATCCTTACCGGTCTTGTCCTTATCAAAAGCGTAATAAACACCTGGTGAACGCACCAACTGAGAAACGATAACACGCTCTGCACCGTTGATAACAAAAGTTCCGCTGTCGGTCATTTTAGGGAAGTCACCCATAAATACCTCGGACTCCTTGATCTCGCCGGTCTCGGTATTGTTAAGTCTTGCAGTAACTCTCAGTGGCACTGCATAAGTTACATCTCTCGCCTTGCACTCTGCAACAGATACTTAGCCTCTTCGTCGAAATGGTATCCAACAAAAGTCAGCTCCAGCGTACCATTATAATCAGTAATAGCTGAAACATCTCTGAAGACCTCCTTCAGACCTTCATCGAGGAACCACTGATAAGAGTTCTTCTGCACTTCAATAAGGTTAGGCATCTCCAGAACCTCATTGATCTTGGCAAAGCTCTTTCTCGTGTTCTTACCAAGTTTTACGTCCTTGACATTCACCATAGGCTCAATCACTCCTTAATTTATTTGGAAAATACATTTATATAATACTATATAACAATCGTATTCGCCAGTGGTTTTGGCGGTGTTTTCCATGATTTTCTGCACTCAAAAACGCATGAAATAGGTGGAAAACTCCATTATGATACAGTATACTATTATATAATATTAGCAAGCCCTTGTCAAGCATTTTAGCTTACACATCTCGCCGATTTTCCTATTTTCTCCGATTTGAACAAAAATCGCACAATTCGACGCAGAAACTTCTACTATTACCAATGTGTTATCAAATCGTAAATTTTTCGTTTACCCGCCTGCTTTTATCACCCTCCGCCTCATTACCTCCGCCCTGATCTACCCTTTATTTCATCACTATCTGCACCAACTTGTCTGCCATTACATAATAAATCCAATTTACTTGTCATATCCAACAAAAACTCACTTAACAAATTGTGCAAACAAATGATTTATCTTTTAATTTGGCAACATTTCTGCAATTGTTGCATTTTTTATGCAACAAAAGTGGTGCTTTTCGTGTATAAGTAGAAAGCGTTTTGATACTTGCGGGCACGTACAAGCCCTGCGACTTAGTGAAACCGAGGTGCGTTTCTGGAACAGGCTGTAGAGTACTTGTGTCAAAGCGTGGGTGTGCATTTGATATTTTGTGTATGCAAAACCTAGGGCTTAATACCCAATGTCACACCCCGAACGCAACTTGAAAATTGAATATAAATACAGCTAAAACACGAAACCTATGGCAACGCATTTGTAGGGGACGGCGCCCTCGACGTCCCGACCCCTCGACGTTTCGCATTGCATTATTGTTTATCCCACAAACCATGACAACCCCTACAGATATTTGGGATAGTTTATTCCTCCGCAAAATCGCTCCGCTCTTTGCGTATCTACATTGCGCTTAGGGCTAGAAAGGCGGTGCAGATTTTGTTTCTACGATATCACTTTCATCTAATATCTGACTTCTATATGCTATTTTTCATTAAATCTGCACCTTGTCTGCTTGCGCCGAATGAGGCTCTGCCTCAAACTCCGACAGGGCTTTGCCCTGTACCCACAATGGGTTTCACCCCTTGACCCTGACCAGGGACGTGTCCCTGGACCTTTTGCTCGCTTCGCTCGGTGCTTTATTTTACTTTATGCTTGTAATTTACTTTGGTCTGCTATGCTCATTCCTCATTCCTCACTCCTCATTCCTCACTCCTCACTTAAACTCCACTCCTCACTCAAAAAAACTTCCCCTTGATTATTCCCCCAAAAAGTGCTATACTATTGATAAGTAAAATTGCACGAAATCATAACCCCAAGGAGGTAAATTTCTATGAATTGTACTCATTTCAAAAGCTACTATCCGTCCTCTGACGGACTTCATAAGATCGCATATTACGTCCGTTTCCCTATCGGCACAGTAAGAGGTGTCGTTCAGATATCCCACGGTATGTGCGAATATTTCAGACGTTATGACGACCTCGCTGAGTTCCTCACAGGCTTAGGCTTCGCAGTATGCGGAAACGACCACCTCGGTCATGGCGACAGTGTGAACGACAGTTCCGAGCTTGGCTACTTCTCTCCTGAACATGGCTGGGAAAACGCTGTCGAGGATATGTATACTCTCACAAAAATGATGAAACACAACTACCCTGACAAGCCGTATTTTCTTCTCGGCCACAGCATGGGAAGCTTCCTTGCAAGAGCTTTTGTCACCAAGCATGGCAGAAACCTCACAGCGGCTATCTTCTGCGGAACGAGCGGCGGCATGGAGGGTATCCCTGCTTTGCTCACCCTTGTTGACAGCCTCAAAATACTCCATGGTGATAAATATAGGAGCAACGCTGTAAATAAGCTTGCTTTCGGTGCTTATACAAGAAAAATTACCGATAAGGTCAGCGAATATGATTGGATATCCCGTGACCCTGAAATAGTTTCCACCTACGAAAAAGATCCTAAATGCAACTTTATTTTCACCCTAAACGGCTTTGAAAATCTTGCAAAGCTTTTGTGGTATGTTTCAAATGAAAAGTGGTTCTCCACCTATCCGAAAACTTTGCCTACCTATCTTATAGCAGGCAGTGCCGACCCTGTGGGAAACTACGGAAAAGGCGTACTAAGCGTGTTCAACAGACTATCCCTCAACGGCTGTGACGTTGAAATGAAGATATACGAAAATGCACGTCATGAGCTTGTGAACGAAACCAACCGCCGTGAGGTATATAATGATATCGCAGATTTTCTGCTGGATATCATTAGCTCTGAGATGTGTTCAGATTAAGCTGTAAGGGAGAGAAGTCAACGTGTTTGCTGTAATAAACAGTGTAGGTCTGCTGGGGCTTAACGCCTTTGCGGTCAAGGTGGAGATAGAAGCTTCAAAGGGTCTGCCCTCTTTCGATATTGTGGGGCTTGCAGACGCATCTGTAAAAGAAAGCCGTGAACGTGTGCGTTCTGCACTGCGTTCAAGCGAGATAACATTGCCTCTGAGAAAAATAATCATAAATCTTGCACCTGCCGATGTGAGAAAAACAGGCTCGGTCTATGACTTAGCCGTGGCAGTTGCACTCTTGCGAATGGCTGACCTTGTTGATGACAGTATGCTTTCCACCTCCGCTTTTATCGGCGAGCTTTCTCTCAGCGGAGAAGTAAGACCTGTTCAGGGCGTTTTGCCTATGACCATAATGGCGCAGAAAATGGGACTTTCTGAGATATATGTTCCTGCCGACAATGTTCGTGAAGCTTCCGTTGTGGAGGGTATAAAAGCCTATGGCGTAAGGTCTTTACGGGAGCTTGTTTTTCACTTTGAGAAAAAGGCGGCAATAGTTCCTGCGGCACATTATAAGCCCACCGCTGAAAGTTATTTCGGAAGTCTTGATTTTGCCGACGTAAAAGGTCAATCAGCGGCAAAAAAAGCATTGGAGGTCGCAGCGGCAGGCGGTCACAACGTTCTTATGATAGGTTCGCCCGGCTCAGGAAAATCAATGCTTGCAAAACGTATGCCGTCGATACTTCCTGCCATGACCTTTGAGGAGTCTATAGAAACCACAAATATCCATTCTGTGGCAGGACTTTTGGACAGCAACAGTCCTCTTATCACCGCCAGACCTTTCCGTTCACCGCATCATACAGTTTCACCGGCAGGACTTTCAGGCGGAGGCTCTGTGCCAAAGCCCGGTGAGATATCCCTTGCACATAACGGCTTGCTTTTTCTTGACGAACTTGCAGAGTTTTCACGCCCTGCCCTTGAGATCTTACGTCAGCCTTTGGAGGACAGGCAGGTGACCATATCCAGAGTGTCAGGGTCGATAACATACCCATGTTCGTTCATGCTTATCGCTGCAATGAATCCTTGTCCATGCGGATATTTTGGTCACCCTACAAGAAAGTGCATATGCTCGCCCAAACAGGTGTCAGGCTATCTTTCCAAAGTCAGCGGACCACTTCTCGACCGTTTCGACATTCATTTAGAGGTCGCACCTGTTGAGTTTGCAGACCTTTCTTCCACTGCCAAAGAGGAGTCTTCAGCGTCCATAAGAGAGCGTGTTCAAAAAGCCCGTAACATACAAAACGAGCGTTTCAAAGGCACTAGCATAACCTGCAACGCACGAATAACCTCTGATATTCTTCAAGAGGTCTGCCCTGTGACAGATGAGGCTTCAAAGCTTTTGGAGAACGTTTTTGACAGGCTGGGACTTTCAGCAAGAGCCTATGACCGCATACTTAAAGTCGCACGAACTGTTGCGGATATGGACGGTGCAAAGATCATAGACAAAAAGCATATCGCAATGGCTGTTCAGTATCGAAGCCTTGACAGAAAATATTGGAATGGGTGATATGTGCGTCACATAAAAGCTGACAGGAAACGGGCGAACACTGTTCGCCCCTACTATGGTGTATTCAAATACATTTGATAATTGCAGACGGTTTTTATTCCGTCTGTTTTTTTGTGCAAAAAAAGTACGGGAACGCCCGAAACATTCCCGTACTGTCCTTATCACAATTCTATAATTATCCCTTAAAAATTCTATTCCAAAAAAATCAATCTGCCACTGCGTTCTTTGCGATAACGTCTGCAACAAGATTTGCAGGAAGGGGCTCGTAACGTGCTTTTTCAAAAGTGAACACGCCCTGACCCTGCGTCATTTGTCTCAGAAGCAGTGTGAAGTCTGCCATTTCAGCCATTGGAACTTCGGCAACTATCTCGGTCATACCCTTCTTTTCCGCAGGATTCATACCAAGAACTCTGCCTCTTCTCTTATTAAGCTCGCCCATCATGTCGCCAGTGTTATCGTCAGGTACGAAAACGCTCAAGGAGCCGATCGGTTCAAGGAGAACAGGCTCTGCCTGACGCATACCCTCTTTGTATGCGATAGAAGCTGCCATTTTGAATGCCATTTCTGAGCTGTCAACAGGGTGATATGAGCCGTCCACAAGGATAGCTTTCAGACCTACTACAGGGAATCCTGCGAGAACACCTTTCTTTACGCTTTCCTGCAAGCCCTTTTCTACGGCTGGGAAGAAGTTCTTCGGAACTGCTCCACCAAACACCTTTTCTTCAAATACAAGATCGTCAGATACGCATGGCTCAAATTCTATCCAAACGTCACCATACTGACCATGACCGCCTGACTGCTTCTTATGTCTGCCCTGCACCTTGACTTTCTTTCTGATAGTTTCACGATAGGAGATCTTAGGCACAGAAGTTTCTACCTCAACGCCGAATGTTCCTGCAAGTCTGCCCACAACTGAATCAAGGTGAAGTCCGCCCAAGGTGCTGAGTATCATTTCGTTTGTTGACGGGTCGAGCTTGTAATCTATAGTAAGATCTTCTTCCATAAGTCTTGTCATTGCGGCGGATATCTTGCTTTCATCGCCCTGCTTCTTGGCTCTTACTGCCATTTTGTAGCATGGCTTAGGGAAGGTCATAGGTGCAAACTTAACAACTCTTGAGGAGTCACAGATAGTATCGTTGGTGTTCACGTTCATCTTCATTGCAACAACGATATCTCCACAGCCCGCTTCGGCAACGTCTATCTGCTTTTTGCCCTGAAGCGTAACAAGCTTTCCGACCTTTTCGGTGCTTCCTGTTGTAGCGTTCACAACTTCCTTGTTAGGTGTAAGCTTTCCTGAAAATACCTTCATGTATGACATCTTGCCAACAAATGGGTCAGCAACTGTCTTGAATACAAATGCGCTCATAGGGTCGCTTTCAACGCAAGCGACCTCAACAGCTTCGCCGTCTGCTGTTTCGCCTATCATAGCGTCCTTTTCTGACGGAGGAGGAAGCAGCAGGTCTATCTCCTTAAGGAGCATATCAACGCCTGAGAGGTCTGTGGAAGAAACGCAGGTAACAGGAGTTATAATGCCTGAGTTCATGCCGCTATGTATTCCGTCGATAAGCTCTTTCTGTGTGAATGCTTCGCCTGAGAAGAACTTTTCAAAAAGCGCCTCGTCAGTTTCTGCAACGGCTTCGGACACGGCTTCGATAAGTCCGTCGATACGATAACCCATTTTCTCTGACACCTCAGCTGTAGGCATATCAGTTTCAACTGCCTTGCCGTTTTCATACTTATATGCTTTCATCTCAATGAGATTTACATAAGAAACTATCTTTCTGTCTGCGATAACAGGCACAACAACAGGGCAGACTGTAGGTCCGAACTCTGCTTTGAGCTGAGTAAGAACGTTATTGAAGTTTGCGTTATCGTCATCAAGCTTTGTTACAACGAACATTGTAGCTTGCCCATTTCCTTTGCAAGGTCATAAGCCTTGTGAGTACCTACACGAACGCCTGATTTACCTGATACAGTGATGAGTACGCAACCGCTTGCGGCAATGCCCTCAACAGCTTCGCCCTCGTAATCGAACATACCGGGAGTATCAAGAAGATTTACCTTGAACTCGCCAGTTTCCAAAGAAGAAAGAGATGTGTAAACAGAACATTTTCTCTTTATCTCATCAGGAGTATAATCAGAAACAGTGTTTCCGTCAGTTATCTTGCCGAGCCTGTCAGTAGCTCCGCTTTTATATAGCAGTGCCTCAGTCAGAGAGGTCTTTCCAGAACCTGCCTGACCTGCAATAGCAATATTTTTTATTTTTGTGCTGTCGTATTTTTTCAAGTTGATCGCTCCAATCTATGCCGTTGGACGGCTTAATCTGATATGCAGTATAATTATATGTATCATTTACACAAAATATATCAACCGCATAAGATAATTATATACTATTTTCACATAAATAGCAAGGGCGGAAAGAAAAATTTCTTTCGTGAATGTGAACAAAGTTTAGACTTGTTATAAAGCAGATTGCACAAGGGGAGTGAGGAGTGAGGAATTAGGAATGAGGAATGAGGAATGAGCAAAGCTGCCCCCAAGCACCGAGCGAAGCGAGAGATAACGCGCACGGTCAAGCCCGGCGCTGGAGGGCTTGCAGGGTCAAGGGACAGAGTCCCTTGTGGAGTTTGAGGCAAAGCCTCAATCGGCGACAGCCGACCAAGCGGTGCAGAACAAAGTAAAAAAGCATACAGAAGTTAGATATCTGATAAAAGTGATATCGGAGAATTAAATCTGCACCGCTTTTCTATCCCATAGAGCAACGTATATCCGCAAAGAGCGAAGCGATTTTGCGGCGGCAGGACTTGCCCGAATATCTGTAGGGATGCGGTTATCAGAGATGTGTGAATGCAAAAAAAGCTCCCCGAGCGTTTCGGAGAGCTTTGCGTTATTTTACCCTTATGATAGGCTGAAGCTGTATCCCTTCAAGAGCCGACTGAATAGTTTCGGGTATGAGTTCAAACTCAGCCACTATGGAGTTTGGCTTCTTTTCGCAGTTGTCCTGCGCATATGGTACGAAATAGTAGTTTCTCAGATTTTGCAGATAACCTATGTTTTTAGCACACCCTGCCAGTGCGTCATTTGTCGATATGGCGATGACCACGGGACGAGCGTTTCTCAGGTGACTTTTTACCGCCATGGTGGCTGGAGTGTCCGTCAAGCCAAGAGCAAGCTTTGCTGCCGTGTTTGAGGTGCAGGGTGCTGCTACCATGATATCACACATCTTTTTCGGTCCGATCGGCTCGGCTTCTTCTATGGTGCGTATGACCTTGCGGCCTGCTATGGTTTCAAGTCGTTTGATGTTATCTTCCGCTGTGCCAAAACGTGTAGATATAGATGCGGCGTTGAAAGACATTATTGGCACAAGCTTTGCGCCCTGCTGCACAAGCCGTTCTGCGGCGGCAAATGCCTTTTCAAAGGTGCAGAAGGAGCCGGTCATGCAAAAGCCTATTCGTATGCCGTCAAGTGACATTCTTTGTTCCCCTTTCATTCAAAATGTCCGTGACTGTTCGGGCGATTATCTCTCCTGCTGTCATAGGTGCGGCTTTGGCTGGAAGTCCCAATGCCCATACCACACGCCTGTTCAGCTTTGCGGCAGTTTCATGATCTACTCCGCCAGGTCGGGAGGCAAGGTCTATGATAAGAGAGTTTTTATCCATTACGCCCAAAAGCTTTTCATCAAGTATCATGGCAGGGACGGTGTTTATTATTATAGTATACCCCGAAATGTTTTCTGCAAGAGCTGTGATAAGCTCTGCCTTATAGCCTGCGCCCTCAGCTTCTGCAAGCGCAGAAAGCTTTCTTGCGGATATAGTCACATCTGCGCCGACAGCTCGAAAAAGCTTAGCGCAGGCTTTCGCTACTCTGCCATAACCAATAACTAGGACGGTGGAACCGTTCACGGTGACAGCAAGCTCCTGCATAGCTATTTGCAAAGCGCCCTCCGCCGTGGGGATACAATTTCTTATAACAAGCTCCTCTCGCTTATAGTAATCCTTAACATCGAAGCCGAGAGAGGAGAAATATTCTATTTGATCACGGCGGAGCAGACCGCCTGCCACGAGTGCATTTTTCTTTAAATGCGTTGAAACGTCACTGCATGATACCTTTACATTACGGCTAGAAGAGATATCCAGCCCGTCAGCTTTCATGAGAGGAAGTACGAGAACGTCCGCCTTTTCGGTGAGCTGATCGAGATGAGCGAGGGGGATAGTGTCCTCGCCTTTATCGTCCATGCCGTAAGTATAGACCCTGCCGATTTTAGTGAGAGTCTGAGCTGTATATGTTTGTCTTGCGTCACCGCCGACGCAGAGGAAAACTGTTTTTTTCATATGGATACCTCCTGTGGGACTATGCCTGATAGAGTTATATATAATTATATGTATCGGTGGGCTAAATGTTACCGGCAAAACAAAACGCCCTATCCCTGCAAAGCAAGAATTGCGGCGCTTTGATATGATATCATATTTCTATCTTGATAAACTTCGGCTCGTGCTTTTTGAAATAGGTCAGATACTTAAAGCCTGCCGCCTGCGCCATTTCTACGCCTGTGGAAATATCTCTGCCGATATCTGCGGTGCAGTGGGCGTCTGAGCCTATGGTCAATATCTCGCCGCCGAGGGATCTGTAGAGCTTCACATAGCCAAGGTCGGGGAGAGGCTTGCCGTATTTTTGCCTTAATCCCGACACATTTATCTCTATGCCCTTGCCTTTTTGGATAAGTGTACAAAAAATTTCTCTGATAATATCTTCATATGTAGAAAGATCTATTTGTATACCGCAATCTCCCTGGATATATCGCAGAGGATAGGTGAGGTGTCCTAAAACATCGAACCTGCCCCATTTGCACATTTCAAGCATTTCTTTGAAATAGTCGTCAAGGAGAGCATAGGTTTGCGACAAGTCCATATTTTTGTACTCTATCCAATAGAAATCGTCCTTGCCTTTATTCTGATGATGAGAGCCGATGATAAAATCAAGGCGCTTGTCGGAGGCTATCTCCTCGGCAAATTCTATATCCTGCAAAGGCTGACCAAGCTCTATTCCGCAGAGAAAATTTAAACCCTCTAGGTGCTGGGCGGCTTCATACTGAGCGGCTATGCTTGTGGGGGCATACTCCCCCGAGCCGTACATCATGCCGTCTTTCAGGGCTTCAGGATCACCATAATGGTCGGCTTTGTAGCGGAAATTGCAATCGCAATGGTCAGTTATGGCAAATGCCGCCAAGCCAAGCTCTTTGGCTTTTGCTAAAGACTGTTCAACTGTTCCCTCACCATCGGGGGAAAAGCCTGTGTGGGTGTGCATATCTATAAGAGTTTTCATAGGTTCTCCTATCTGTACAGAAATTTGTACTTATATAGAATCATAAAGCTTTTCAAGCTGTTTTGCCGCTTCTGCCGCACGTCTTACAAAGCTGTCAGGTGCAGCATTTCGGTACATGGTGGACTTTGACATATAAAGTTCTAATGATAATGGTGGCTGGTGGTCGAGGTTTTTGAGCTTTCTGAGAAATTTCTCAAAGTTCAGGCTGCCGTCAAATGGTATCATGTGTCCGTCGGTGTTGCCGTCGTTATCGTGGATATGCAGGCAGGCAAGCTTGCTGCCGAACTTCGTCAGGCAATCGGTATTCTTTGAGAAGCAATTCTCATGACCTGTGTCATAGCAAAATTTCACGTTATCATGGTTTCCGAACCGGTCAAAAAGCACGTCAAGAAACTGCGGGAGCTGGATATTCTCAAAGGCGATATCGACGCTGTTTTCTTCTCCGCACTGTATTATCTTGGCGAAATTCTCTATACCGAAACGAGATACTTCGGGGGGAACAAGCCCGTCAGTGGGGTGGCATATCATGGTTTTTATGCCGTTTTCACCGCACACTCTTACACATTCAAGTGTTCGTTGGAGGATATATTCGCTCTCCGGGCATATTGTCCAAAGGGCGTTCATGCGGTCAAACTGTGAATGGACATTTTCTATTTCCAGTCCAAAATTTCGTACAATATCATACTGTGTGTATTTTAGTCCGTCAGAAAAGCCAAGCATTACACCGTCAAAGCCGTTCTCTTTTATAAGTCTTATACGCTCCTCAAAGGGTATTTTAAAGGTGAAGTCTGCAAACATACAGCGTTTCAATCTTTTTCCTCCTTACCAAAAACAGCGGCAGAATTGCTCTGCCGCCGTGCAAATTTAGTTTTTGAGAGAATGGAGTGGTGCAGGGATCTGTCCGCCACGATTGATGAACTTGGAAGGTGACTCTTTTTTGAGCGGCATAACAGGTCCGCAGCCAAAAAGTCCGCCCCAATCAAGTTCTTCGCCAACGCTCTTGCCAATAGCAGGGATAACTCTTACGGCGGTGGTCTTGTTGTTTACCATACCGATAGCAGCTTCGTCTGCGATGATAGCGGAAATAGTATCGGCTGGGGTATCGCCCGGAATACATATCATATCAAGACCAACTGAGCATACAGCGGTCATAGCTTCAAGTTTTTCAATGCAGAGCGCACCGCTCTTTGCGGCATCTATCATGCCTGCATCCTCAGAAACAGGGATAAATGCGCCTGAAAGTCCGCCTATTCTTGAGCAAGCCATTACGCCGCCCTTTTTAACTGCGTCATTGAGCAGGGCGAGGGCTGCTGTTGTGCCATGTGTACCGCACTTTTCAAGACCTATTTCCTCGAGGATATGAGCAACAGAGTCGCCTACTGCTGGAGTTGGTGCGAGTGAAAGGTCAACAATACCGAATGGAACGCCAAGACGCTTAGAAGCGATAGTTCCAACGAGCTGACCTACTCTTGTTATCTTATATGAGATCTCCTTGATAACGTCGGATATCTTTGTGATATCAGCGTCAGGATATTTTCTCAAAGCGGCTCTTACAACACCAGGACCTGATACGCCCACGTTTATCATGCAATCAGGCTCGCCAACTCCGTGGAAAGCACCTGCCATGAACGGGTTATCCTCAACTGCGTTACAGAAAACAACGAGTTTTGCTGCGCCAAAGCAGGCAGAGTCAACTGTTCTTTCTGCACACTCTCTTACAACGCCACCCATCATTTTGCAGGCGTCCAGGTTGATACCTGTTTTTGTTGAACCGATATTTACAGAGGAACATACTCTCTCAGTAGTAGCGAGTGCCTCTGGGATAGACTTGATAAGCTCGATATCGCCTGCGGAGAAGCCCTTTGGAACGAGGGCTGTATATCCACCGATAAGGTTTACGCCAACGTCCTTTGCGGCTCTGTCCATAGCGTGTGCAAATGGAACAGGTGAACACTTGCAGGCAGCAGACACGATAGCGATAGGGGTAACGGAAATTCTCTTATTTATGATCGGGATCCCAAGCTCCTTTTCTATCTGCTCGCCCACCTCAACAAGCCTTGCAGCTTTTGCGGTTATCTTCTTATAGACATTCTCGCAGGCAACGTTTATATCGCTGTCGATACAATCAAGCAGAGAAATGCCCATTGTGATAGTACGAATATCAAGACAATCGTCCTGTATCATTCGTATCGTTTCCAACACGTCATATGTATTAATCATTTTACTGAAATCTCCTCTTTAGATATGGTGCATACAGTTAAAAATGTCCTCGTGCATCGTATGGATCTTTACACCCATTGTCTGACCAAGCTCTGTAAGTCCGTCCGCCATGGTAGCGAAATCGGAATTGAGCTTTGTGATGTCAACAAGCATTATCATAGCAAAGAGGTCCTGCAAAACTGACTGAGTGACCTCGATAACATTCGCATTATATTCTGCACACTTTGTGCTTACCTTTGCAAGGATACCTACAGCGTCCTTACCTATAACCGTAACAACAGCTCTCATTAATAAGACCAGCCTTTCCAAATTCATTTATATATCTTCTATTATACCACACAGCGGAGATTTTGCCAAGAGTTTTAATTATAAATATTTTATTAACGTTGGAAATGCGTTTTATGGGGCGACGGTCAAGGCAGGTGGTTTGCGGTGAACGAAACGGGCGAACATTGTTCGCCCCTACCCATATTTGTATGAATCACAAAAAAATTCGTAAAAAAATCAAAAACGTTGAAGTGCAAAAAAAGCGGGGTGTCAGATTTCTGCAAAACAAAAAAAGTTTGTTGAGCGGGACGTCAATTTCTGTGAGCTTGCGAGCAGAAATTTCGCCGCTCCCCTACAAAAAATTTTTCTGTTCTGAATGGTGCGAGTGGTATGCCTGTTTCGTTGAAGATAGTTACCTCGCAATAGTTGAACCAGTTATATCTTGCATACAGAGGTTTTTCAACGGCGTCTGACTTGATGAAAATTTTACTGCCGTTTATGGTGATATCGGCTTTTACGAACTCTTCGTCCTTGCCTGCTATCTCAAAGCCCTGTGCTTCGCCCTTTACTACAAAGCCATTTTCGGCATGGTCAAAGCTAAGCTCTATGCCACCGTTTTTATACTCCAGTGACTTATAGATAGGTCCGAATGCTTTTACGTTCATGCCGTAGAAAAGCTTTTCTGCCTGCAAACAAAGTCTTTCGCCAACGGGTACTTTTTCCTTAGGGTGTATCTCGTTGAACTCACCGCAATCTGAGATAACAGCTATTCCTGTATTTTTCACTGTTTTATATGCTCTCATCTGTGCTTCTCTTATTTTACACCAATGCTTATAATCAGGGTCGGCGGCATATTTGAACATTGGGAGCTGGACGATTATGAACGGAAGCTCATCGTCGCCCCACTTCTCTCTCCAAAGCCTGATAAGAGATGTGAGGAGGGTATAATAGCTGTCAGGCTTATGGTCGTCAGACTCGCCCTGATAATAGAGGAAGCCTTTTATTGTATAAGGACAAACTCTTGACACCATGGTTTCAAAAAGTCCTGTTGGGCGGAATGGGTTTACGCAGTTTATCGGGCCCGGCCAATTCTTGTCGCCAAGGATCTCGTTGGCTTTTTCCCAGCTCATTGTTGGGTCTTTTTGCAGAAGCTCACCGTATTTTTTATCCCACACACGCTCAAATTTCTGATAATCTCTGTATTCTTTTATCTGCTCTTCGACAGTTTTGCCCTCAATACGTTTTTCATACTCGTCTATGTAGCTTCTTATTTCAGCGTTGTTTTCAAGGGTCGGTCTGTCTACCCATGCGGAGGCTGATGTGCCGCCCCAGTTACAGCCGATAAGTCCTACTGTTACGCCAAGGTCTTTGGCAAGTTTTCTTCCAAAGAAGAAGCCGACTGCACTCCATGCCCTTGAATTATCCTTTGAAGCCTGCGACCATGCGGTATTGTTTTCGTCCTCATAGAACATTTCGTCAAGAGTGCCACGCTTTTGAGTGTAATAAAATCTTACGTTGCAATCAGGGGTGAGGTTTTCGAGAACTTCTTTGCCGCCCTTTGCGTTTTGAAGTTCAAGCTCCATATTTGACTGGCCGCCGCAGAACCACACTTCGCCTATCATGATACGGCAGAATTTTTTCTCTGTACAGCCGTCTGAAACTGTCATTTCATACTCTCCGCCTGCACTCATTGGAGGGAGGACGGCTGTCCACCTGCCGTCGCAGACCTGCGTCTGGACTGACACGCCGTTAAGAGTAACTGTGACAGTTCTTTCCTCGTCCCCAAGTCCCCAGACTGTTATGTTCTTGTCACGCTGGAGCACCATATCGTTTGAAAAAATATTTGCTACCTTTAACATTCTTTTTTCTCCTTTCAATATCTATAAAAATTCAAAAAATATCATCGCCGCAGGCGATACCTTAATTCCTCACTCCTCACTAATCAAAGAGTGTGGTAGAACAGAATGATATCCTCAAAGACGCCCTCTTTGTTTTCAAAGCCCTTCGGTACAGTGCCGAGCTTAACAAAGCCGAGGTTTTCGTAAAGCTTTACCGCTTTGACGTTTGATGCAACAACGGCATTGAACTGGAGCACCTTAAAGCCTTTCTGCTTTGCTATGAAAAGACAATGTTCGACTATGACCTTGCCTGCTCCTTTTCCACGGCAGGTGCTTTTTACGGCATAGCTTGCGTTTGCGATATGTCCGCATCTGCCAACGTTATTTGGGTGGAGAATATACATTCCTACGGTCTCGCCCTCATACTCTGCAACACCGCAGAATGTTTGTGAAGCAAAGAATTTTTTTGCCCAATCATAGTCGAGGGTCTCTTTCTGTGGGAAGGCATTGCCCTCTTTTACTACTTCGTTCCATATCTCTGCCATTGCAGGAACGTCGTCAATATTGTAACCTCTTACGGTCACGTTTTTCATTTTTGCCATTTTGGATACTTCTCCATAATAAAATTACTCTATAAATGACTTCATGCCACGCTCACGTCGCCAATCAAGGAACTCCTCATATGTTCCCTGTCTGTCGATACAGCCGTCGGGGGTTATCTCGATTATTCTGTTTGCAACTGTCTGAACTATTTCGTGGTCATGAGATGCGAAAATCACAACGCCTTTGAAATCTCTAAGTCCGTTATTTACGGCTGTGATAGACTCAAGATCGAGGTGGTTGGTAGGTCTGTCAAGCATTATAACGTTTGAGCCGAAGAGCATCATACGGCTGAACATACATCTTACCTTTTCACCGCCTGAGAGAACTTTTACAGGCTTATATATCTCGTCCCCTGAGAAGAGCATTTTGCCAAGGAAGCCTCTGAGGTAGGTGTCTGTTACCTCGGAAGTGGAATATTTTCTTATCCAATCCACTATGCTTTCGTCATTATCATTAAAGTAGGCTGAGTTGTCAATAGGGAAATAGGAACGTGATGTGGAAATGCCCCACTTAATGCTGCCCTCGTCTGGCTCTTCTTCCTCTGCAAGTATCTTGAAAAGCATTGTGATAGCCTGCTCGGACTCGCCGATGAAAGCGACCTTATCGGTACGGCTGAGAGTAAAGGAAACGTTATTTAGGAGCTTTACTCCGTCAACTGTTTTGGATATGCCGTTGACTTTGAGGACGTCTTTTCCAAGCTCTCTATCCATATTAAAGCCTATGAAAGGATATTTTCTTGATGATGCAGGCATTTCCTCGACTGTGAGCTTATCAAGAAGCTTTCTTCTTGCTGTTGCCTGCTTGGACTTTGATTTATTTGCTGAGAAGCGGTTGATGAACTCCTGGAGTTCCTTGATCTTCTCCTCGGCTTTCTTATTCTGGTTCTTTATCATTCTCTGCATGAGCTGTGAGGACTCATACCAGAACTCGTAGTTACCAACATACATTTTTATCTTTGTATAGTCGATATCCACGATATGGGTACAAACATTATTAAGGAAGTGTCTGTCATGAGATACAACGAGGACAATTCCGAAATAGTCGGCAAGGAAGTCCTCAAGCCAGCTTATAGCGTCGATATCAAGGTGGTTGGTAGGCTCGTCCAGCATGATGATATCAGGATTGCCGAAAAGTGCCTGTGCAAGAAGCACCTTGACTTTTTCGTTACCTGAGAGGGTGGACATCTGTGAATAGAGGATATCCTCGGAAAGACCGAGACCCTGAATGAGCTTTGAAGCGTCAGACTCAGCTTCCCAGCCGTTTAATTCTGCGAACTCGCTTTCAAGCTGACCTGCTCTGTCGCCGTCCTCCTCGGTGAAGTCCTCCTTGGCGTAAAGCTCGTCCTTTTCTTTCATTATCTCATAAAGGCGCTTATTGCCCATTATTACAGTTTCGAGAACTGTATACTCGTCAAATGCAAAGTGATCCTGACGAAGCACTGAAAGTCTGTCCTCTTTTGAGATCACTACCTCGCCTGTGGTAGGCTCTATCTCACCGCAGAGGATCTTCAGAAATGTTGACTTTCCTGCACCGTTTGCACCGATTATGCCATAGCAGTTGCCGTTTGTAAATTTAAGGTCAACGTCCTTGAAAAGAAGCTGACCACCGAATGAAAGGCTTACGTTTGATACTGTTATCATTTTAACTCTCCTATATCTGATAATTATACTTTGACACTTTATTATACCACACAAAGCGGCTTATGTCTACTTTTAATTATTAATTTTTCATCACTGCGCTTTTATGGTGCAAACGAGGTTTTGCTCTTGACGTTTTCAACAAAAAGTGTTATAATTGTTATGTACACATTGGCAATAGCGATAATTATTGCCCTGAAAATTCAAGAAATTAAGTTGGAAAGGATAACTTGAATATGAAAAAAGTTTTGTTCGCTTCTTCGGAGTGTGTTCCGTTTATCAAGACAGGCGGTCTTGCTGACGTTGTTGGCTCTCTGCCTAAGTGCTTTGACAAGAGGTATTATGATGTCAGAGTAATTCTTCCTAAATATTCCTGCATGAAACAGCAGTGGAAAGACATGATGCAGTACAAAACGCATTTCTACATGGACTTTGCAGGTCAGAGCCAATATGTGGGCGTGCTTGAATGCGTTTATGACGGCGTTACGTTCTATTTTATCGACAACGAACATTATTTCACCGGTGACAAGCCTTACACTGAGCATCACTGGGATATAGAAAAGTTCATGTACTTTGACAGAGCTGTGCTTTCTGCTCTGCCGCTTCTTGATTTCCGTCCTGATGTTATACACTGTCACGACTGGCAGACGGGTCTTATACCTGTATATCTTCATGACAGCTTTGCAGGGGGAGATTTTTTCCGTGGCATAAAGACCGTTATGACTATACACAATCTGAAATTTCAGGGAAATGACGGAGTTGAGCAGTTCAAGAGGATATCCGGTCTGTCTGACTACTACTTCACTATCGACAAGCTGAGAACGGGCGTTGACGGAAATATGCTCAAGGGCGGACTTGTTTATGCTGACGCTATCACAACTGTCAGCAACACATACGCAGAGGAGATAAAGACTCAGTTCTACGGTGAGGGTCTTGACGGACTTATGAGGGCAAGGGCTAACGATCTCCGTGGTATCGTAAATGGTATCGACTACGTTGATTACAACCCTGACACGGACAAAAACATTGTTGTAAGATACAATTACGACAACGTGCTTGAGAAGAAGATACACAACAAGAGAGCAATTCAGGCTGAGCTTGGTCTTGCGCAGGACGACAATCGCTTTATGATAGGCATTGTTAGCCGTTTGACAGATCAGAAGGGCTTTGACCTTATTGCATACATGATGGAAAGGATGTGCGAACAGGGCATACAGTTCGTTGTGCTTGGCACGGGCGAGCAGAAATATGAGGATATGTTCCGCTGGTTTGCAGGCAAGTATCCTGACAGGGTTTCCGCTAACATTTACTACAGTGAGGAAATGAGCCACCGCATTTACGCATCAGCTGACGCATTCCTTATGCCGTCACTTTTCGAGCCATGCGGACTTTCACAGCTTATGTCACTGCGTTACGGCACGCTGCCTATCGTTCGTGAAACTGGCGGTTTGAGAGATACTGTTCAGCCGTTCAATCAGTTTGAGAGGACCGGCACTGGTTTCAGCTTTGCAAACTACAATGCACACGAGATGTACAACACTGTTATGTTCGCAAAGTACATATTTGATGACAGACGTGACGAATGGAACGGACTTATCAAATCTGCAATGGCACAGGATTTCTCATGGCAGGCTTCTGCTAACAAATATCAGGAAATGTATGACTGGCTTATCGGCTAAGATAGATACAAGAAAAGCTCCGCAGGAAAAATGCGGAGCTTTTCTTATATGATACGTTGGGAATCAGGTGGACGACCTCAGATCGCCGCTACGGAAACAAACATAAAAAGCGGCACAGTTTAGACTGCACCGCTTTTGTTTTGCATTTATCAGTCACCGAAAGCGACGCCCAGAGCCTTTGCGGTCTTGACGAGCTGGTGGTCGGCAGGGACGAATTTTGTTTTGCCTGCAACTTCTGAAAGTGGGTTTTCTGACACAACTTCATTTATCATTGCCACTGCATAGCCGTATTTATCGGCTGCGATAAGCTCTGCGGCATGGACGCCGAACTTTGTGGCAAGCACTCTGTCATAGGCTGACGGACTGCCGCCTCTGAGCATATGACCAGGAACGCAAACTCTTGTTTCTCTGCCTGTAAGCTCCTCTATCTGCTTTGCAATTCTAGGGGTAGCAGTTGTAAGACCCTGTTCTGCACGGAGTCTTGCTCTTTCCTTCTTTTTAAGCTTTGCCTCTTCTTTATCAAAAGCACCCTCAGCCACTGCCATTATAGAGAAGCCCTTTGACTCTCTCTTTTCGCAAGCCTCGGCAAGCTTTTCTATATCGTATGGTATCTCAGGGATCACTATTATATCTGCACCGCCTGCGATACCTGAATAGAGGGTGAGCCAGCCGGCTTTATTGCCCATTATTTCTGCAACGAGTATTCTTCCGTGGGAATTGGCTGTGGAATGAAGTCTGTCGATAACGTCTGTGGCTGTGTCAACAGCGGTATGGAAGCCGAATGTTACGCTTGTACCCCAGATATCGTTGTCGATAGTTTTTGGCAGGCCGATAACGTTAAGTCCCTCGGTTGAAAGGAGGTTAGCGGTCTTATGAGTGCCATTGCCGCCCAAGGTGAGCAGGCAATCGAGCTTCTGCTTTTTATATGTTTCTTTCATAGCCTTTACTTTATCCACGTTATCTTCTTCGATGACCTGCATTTTCTTGAAAGGCGTTCTCTTTGTGCCGAAAATAGTTCCACCTGTGGTAAGGATACCAGAAAAATCAGACTGCTTCATTTCCTTGCACATATTATTGATAAGTCCATAATAGCCGTCCTCTATGCCGATTATCTGGACGTCTTCGCCAAACTTTTCATAGCAAGCCTTTGCAACGCCTCTGATAGTTGCGTTAAGTCCCGGACAATCTCCTCCGCTTGTGAGTATGCCTATTCTTTTCTTCATTTTACCAAGTCCTTTCAATGAAATTCTATCATTATCAACGATATCAATACTTATCGCTTGTGCTGAAATCTTCTATATCGGCTTCGTCGGAAGGAGTGATATCCTGCTGAGTTTCCTCAGGGGTGGCCTCGCTTTCCGGCTCATCGTCAATATATGTGAACCTTGAAGTCTGATGCTCTTTCTTATCTTTTTCACTGTTCTCGCTAAGTTTGAAACGTGCTATCATATTCTTTAGTATAAGCGACTGGCTTGAAAGCTCTTCACTTGCGGAAGCTGAACCGACTGCAGTTGAGGTATTGGCTGATACAACGGCTGATATCTGGTCTACTCCCGTATTTACCTGAACGATAGCTTCTGCCTGTGCCTCAGAAGCGTCTGAGATATTCTTTACGAGATCCCTCATAGTATTTGAATTACTTACGATATTGTTCAGTGAATCAGCGGTTTCTTCGGCTATCTTAGAGCCCTTTGAAACAGCGGCAGACTGGTTTTCGATAAGTGAAGCGGTCTGCTTTGCGGCTTCGGCTGATCTTGATGCCAGACGTCTTACCTCGTCTGCTACCACGCCAAAGCCCTTTGAACCCTCTCTTGCGGCCTCTACGGCGGCGTTAAGGGCAAGGATATTTGTTTGGAATGCGATCTCGTCAATGACCTTGATTATCTTTGAGATCTCATCGGAAGCTGTATGGATAGCATTCATGGCATTTACCATGTTGCCCATATCGCTGTTGCAGTTGTCAACGGCTTCGGTATTCTTAAGTACGATATTATAAGCGTTCTTAGAGTCCTCAGAGTTTTGAGTTATCTGCTTTGAAACATCACTGAGGGTAGCGGAAAGCTCCTCGATCGCAGAAGCCTGCTGTGTAGAACCCTGTGATACAGACTGTGCGATATTTGACACCTGAACCGCTCCTGAGTTCACCTGCTCGGCTGACATATTGATAGAAGCAAAGGTATCAGACAGAGAGTCGAGTATCTCGTTAAACGTACTCTTTATCTTATAGAAGTCGCCCTTGAAAGTGCCTTCCATTCTATGGCAAAGGTTACCCTCGGATATCTGGGTAAGAGCCACTGTGATAAGGTTGATATACTGTCTGAGGCAGACGATAGTTTCTTCCAGAGAGTTTGAAAGGACGCCAAGCTCGTCCTTTGAATACCACACGTCAACAGGGTCGGTAAGGTTGCCTGTGCGAGAGAACGAAGTCTGTTTGTAGTAGAAATGATAGGCTTTGTTATCCTCTTTGCAAAAAGCAGAGAGAACAGCACCGTCAGGCACATAAGCACAACGCCCATTACAATGATATTAGTAAGTGCGCTGGAGCTTGCAGTGGTGAAGTCGGCAACATTTGTAACCATGACGACAGTACCGTCAAAATATGACGAACCATAATAGCCCACGATATAATTGTTATCCTTAAATTTATACTCTGTTGTACCGCTATTATTTGCAAGTATTTTCTCAACGGCATTTGTCACTTCCGTATATTCTTCATCTTTCTTACCGATCTCAAGGGCATTTTTACCTATCTGATCTGTATCCTTATGAAGAAGGATCTCTCCGTCTTTACCAACAAGATAAACATAGCCGGATTTTCCGAAGGTATATTCATTAAGAGCATTGATAAGCATATCGCTCTGAATGGTAATACAAGCGACTTTTTGTTCTGTGTTGCCAGACTTTGTTGAAGCAAGTATAGAAAAATAATTCTTACCGCCAAAGGTATATATATCGGTTATATAAGCCGAGCTTCTTTCGCAAGCACTTATGATGTGCTCCTTTTCAACTGATGACGATACCATTTCATTATCTGTTGCAAGCACAATGCCATTGCCGTCATAAACTGTAAAATTCAGATAGAAGCCTGTGTTGTCTGCAAAGCCACTTTTTACCGCCTTTAGTCTGTCAGCGTCAGTTTTTGCCCCTAAAAAAGAATCAGACTTTACGGTCGAAACTATATTATTCGTATAAGAGCTGATCGTCGAGTCAAAATTCTTAGCCGCCTGAACAGCCAGTGGTTCAGCGGTGCTTTTGAGCGTATCCTTTGCAGAAACGTTTATAAAATACACGGAAACCAAGCTGAGCAGCACCGTGATGATAAGTGCGATTGAAAGCATTGCCAAAAGCAGCTTTGAACGCAACGTTTTCATATACAGTTCCCCCTTATGAACTTGTTTTTAACGCAGCACACAACACTGCGATATTACGTGTTTATTATATCATAATTGCACAATTATTTCAAGTACCACAAGCATATTTTTTGTGAATTTATGATGCAATTAATGATATGGAGGTGAATAAAAATAGGTAAAAAGGGGGTAAATAAAATATGTACATAAGTCTAAGGATAAGAAAAAGGGTGATGCTTTGTGTTATAGCTATACTTTCTATGCTGGCGGCGGTGGCTGTTATGCCGACCTTTGCAAAAGAAGAAAAAACAGATGGGATAAAGCTTCCGATCATAATGTATCACAGCATCGTAAAAAACGAAGATCGCAGCGGTGAGTATGTCATAACGCCTATCGAGCTTGAAAAGGATCTGCTTTATCTAAAGCAGAACGGCTACACTACTGTTTTTGTAAATGACGTTATAAGATATGTGAAGCGTGGAGGCGAACTGCCTGAGAAGCCTATTATACTGTCCTTTGACGATGGCACTTACAACTACAGAGAATATCTTCTGCCGCTTCTTGAAAAATACGATATGAAAGCCACTGTATCTATTGTGGGAGCTTACACTGACGCTGCCTGCGAGGAGGCTGAGCCTGATCCTGCTTACTCTTATCTTGACTGGCAGGACGTTTCGGTGCTTCGTGACAGCGGTCATGTGGAGATATGCAATCACTCTTACGATATGCACAATCTTGAGGGCAGGCGTGGAGTCGGTCAGCTGGAGGGGGAAAGCTACGAGGATTACCGAAAGATATTTCTTAACGACACCACGAAGCTTCAAACGCTTTGCGATGAACACTGTGGTTTTCAGCCAAACGTTTACACCTATCCTTTCGGCATAACCTGCGAAAGTGCAAGTCGGCTCGTAAAGAACATGGGGTTTGAAGCTAGTCTTGGAGTAGAGGAAAAAATCAATATAATAAAAAAAGAAGATGAGCGCTGCCTTTTTGGTCTTTACAGATACAATCGCAGCGGGGTCATCTCCACAGAAGAATTCATGAAAAAAGTTTTTGGAGCATAAAAAAAGCAGCCCCTATTGGAGCCACTCTCTAAACTGAATCACCATCAGCATATTCACATTATACTCTGGCAGGTGTCGAAATTATACTTGTTTTTGTGTGATTTTTGTAAAAAAAATGTGTATTCGTGTAAGCAGAGTGAAAAAATGCTGTCACAAGCAGCCAAAAGCACGTTGATACGCCACTTTTGGCTGTTTATCATCTCTTTATACAGAACTTATTTATCCTTTTTGCCGCCTTTGATCTTTCCTCTTATCCAGATAATTATTACGACAAGTGCGATAACAAGGACAATAAGGACGATAGCAAGGGCGGTATTGAGCATCTTTTTATACTGGTCCATAACATTTGCGTTTTTGGACACGACAGATGAAGTATCGGAGCTGTTTTTCTTTTGGGCGGTCCGGGTCTGCTGTTCATCTCCGCCTGAGGCTCTGATTATGGTGACAGTATAGGTTGTGGCGTTGCGTCAACGTCTGTGACGGTTATGGTTCGTACATTTTCGCCCACCTGACACTCGCTTGTGCCTGTATACCATATATAATCAGAGGGGCTTGCTGTTGTTCCCTCTATCTCAACATTGGTAACGGAATTGTCAACGTTCACTGTATAGTTATAGACATTATAGGCAAAGGCAGGAGAAAGCTCGCCGTTATCCACTGTCAGGCTGTAAGAACGCCTTTATCGGGTATGCCGTTTGAAGGAGCGGTCTTAGTGGTAGTGGTGGTCTTTTCGGTAGTGGTCGTGGTTTCTGTTTCGGTCTTGGTTTCCACCTTATCGCTTCCAACTGTTATGACACAATAGGCGGTAGGCGAGCCGATAAGCTTTGAATCAGGGGAATATATCTGACAGCTTTGCAGGCTTATATTTGCATTTCCTGCCGACAGACCTTTGAACGTAAAGCTGAAATCCACTTCTGAAGAGGGGGTATCAGGAAATCCGTTTACTGTAAGAACTCCTCCACCGCCTGAGGCGTTGTCGCTTGACACAAATTCTATAACGGAATCGTCATAGGCGATATTTGCCTGAACGCTTCCTATCTCTGAATCTGCAGAAAATGTCACGGAAACTTCAAACTGCTGATCGGTCATGACGGGGTTTTTAGGCGGATAGAAGAAAGCCTCCCCTGTTGCATGGGCAGTGAGAGCCGTCATTGGAACTGCAAGTGCGGCTGTCAAGAGCGATGAGAATATTCTTTTTACAAGCTTTGTTTTTGTGATCATTGCTATCCCTCCCGATAACATGGATAATTATTTGGTATAAACTTTGGCTATATCAGACCACTGTCCGAAATAGGTCTTGCCTCCTGTGGCTGTATAGCTTCTCACACGGACGAAATATGTCTTTTGGCTTTTAAGATCTGTTACGGTCTTTTTGTCGGTCTTATTTGAGGTCACTTTAACTGTCTTTGCACCGCTGAAAGATATATTTTCAGCATAGGATATCACATAGCCTGTAGCAGAGCCTTTCTGTACATAGTCTATATAAAAGCCTTTTTTCACCGGCATGAGCTTTTGGATGGTCTGCCTGGCAGGGGTGATGACAAAAGACTTCGTTATCACTCCGCCATACGAGCCTTTTCCTGTTACTGTTACCTTAGCTGTGCCTATATTCTTATTGCAGGAATATTTCACTGTATAGTCTGTGCCGTTTTTAAGGGTCTTGCCCGAATATGTGACTGTTATGCTTTGGGTGATGTTCTTGCCTGTGAAAGACTTATTTTTTATGCCTGCTACCTTGGCTTTGGCAATATCATATTTTGCGGTGGTCACGCTCTTTGTATCAGACCATGCGCCGTTATAACGTTTGCCTCTGACTACTGTATACGAACGTACTCTTACATAATATTTCTTCCCTGCCGTCAGGTTTGAAACTGTCTTTTTATCCGTTTTGTTTGAGGATATAATAGAGGTTTTTGCACCTGCGAAGTCAGAGCGTGTACTGTATTGCAATTCATATCCTGTGGCTGAGCCTTTCTGAGCAAAGTCGATAAAAAAGCCTTTATATCTTGTTTGCAGAGATTGTATCTCCTGTTTTGCAGGATAAATGGTAAAAGTTTTTGTTATCGTACCCTGATAGTTGCCCATGAAGCTTATGGCTATTTTTCCAACGCCTATTTTTGTATTTGAGCTATAGGAAACAGTATAATCATGTTCAGGAAGAAGAAATTTTCCTCCGTCCGTTACCATAACGTCAGGTCTTATAGGCTTGCCTGTGTAGGAGAGCGTATCAACATAATAGACGCTTGTCAATTGGGCGGACTTTGGAAAAATGTCGAATGCTTTGGCTATAGTGCCACTGTATCCGCCAATGCCTGTTATTATCATTTTGCCCTTGCCTGCGGCTATATTATCGGCATAGTCAATGGTATAGTCTTTATTATTTGTCAAAGTGGTATCGCCATAGGAAAGCGTTATACTGCTTTGAGCAAGCTCATAGCCTGTGAATGTCATATGTGTTTTAAAGCCTGATATCTCGCAGTCTTTTATAAGCTTTCTGTCGTTATAGACCGCCTGCACTGTCATATGGGCTGTGACTTTTGAAAAGTCTTTATCCCAGCCTGTAAAGCGTTTGCCTTTATGGTCGGTGCTTTGGGCGGATCGGCACTTTTGCCGTATTCTACGGTCTGAGATGACAAAACTGTGCCGTTTATATCAGTGAAATCGACATTGCAGGTATTGGCTTTCCAGCCTGCATAAAGGGTCTTTGAGCCGTCTGAAAAGCTCACGGACGTTATAGGCTCGCTCTCAAGCTGTGGATCGGCATACCAGCCTGTGAACTGTGCGCCCTCTTTTGTGGGGGCGGAAAGCTGTGCGGTTTCGCCCTCGTCAAGCTCATCAGGGTTGAGGGGCTGTTTTCGCCACCGTTCAGGATATAATCTATCTTTGCTTTGTCACTTGGGGTGACTTTTGCGGAAACTGTGGTGTTTTCTGTGAAAACTGTATTGCTGTTCACAGGTTCGCCTTTACGATACCAGCCGAGGGTGAAGCCCTGCTGAACGTTCACATTCGGGAACACGGCTTTGCCTGCATAGTCTGTGCAGACTTCTATGGTCTGTGCCACAGCGGAAAATGTTATCTTATGGGAAGCCTGCTCGCTATATGAGGTCTGGCGCACAAGAGTGCCGTCCATTGTCCACTTTGCGCTGTCTTTGAACTTTTCACCGTAGGTGTTCATTGCATACGCCCCTTGAGAAAGTGCATTTTTTGCAGAGAGGCTTGAAATCAGGCTGTCGCTGTCATTGCTGTAACAGCCGTATGCGTTCACAACGGAAACGGCAATATCCCTGCCTCCTATAAAGGCATTTGTAATGGCGGAGCTGTTTTCATTTAGGTTTGAAGAACACTCTGTTATGATACCGCAGGATTGTCTTCCTATGACGCCGCCTGAATAGACTTCTCCTGACACTGTGCCGTCAAAGGTGCAGGCTTTTATGGCTGTTCCTTGATAAAAGCCCACTATTCCACCTGCGTAATCGCCTTTCACTATACAGTTTTTCAGGGAAATGTTATTTATCTCTGCACCGTTTTTTATGTATGCGAAAAGCCCTGAATACTCCTTGGACATGATGACTGCGTTTTTTATAAGGTGTCCGTTGCCGTCAAAATAGCCCATGAATGGGTTTTCAGAATCGCCTACGGGTGAGATAGTTTTTCCGTCAAAGTCAAGGTCAGCTTCAAGGGTGACTAGCTTGCCCTCAAAGCTTTCGCCACTGCTGACACGCTTTGCAAAGCTTTCCCACTGGGCTTCTGTGGTTATAACAAGGGCTTCGTCCTGTTCTTCTGCGGCGGAGATAAGGAGCTTTTGTGCGTTTGAGATATCATTTTTAGAAGCGTTCTCGTCTGCAAGCACCTTTCGGGCGTTGTTTGCTTCCCTTTCACAGCCTGCAAGGGTGCCGTACTTTGCAAGGGTGCTTTCAAGTGAACTTTTATCGGGCTTTGCAGTATCGTCAGTATAAGCATAGATAAAAAGGCTTCCTATGGAGTCGGTCTTATCTACTCCAACGTCAGACCAATATTTGCCGTTAATGGAAACATAGCTTTGCCCTGACTGTGCCTTTGATGTTCGGTCGCTTTCTGCAAGGAGATATCCCCTGCCGCTGTCGCCACTGAATTTTACTGAAATGGAATATTTCTCGCCCTCTTCAAGGAGGATATCCTCGGGAAAGTCAACTGTATAAAAGCCGTTTGCGGACACTGAGCCGCTTATCTGCGTTTCAAGTACGCCTATAGGGTCGCTGTCGGAAACGTCGGTATAGACGCTTAGGGTGTAATCCGCACTGCCCGTTTTGCCCACATACATAAAGCCTGCTTTATCAAGCTTTTCATCGGCTTTAGCGGTGAAAACATTTGCACCGTAAACAGAGCCGTCGTTGCTGGCGTTCACAACATAGCCTGTCATTTTGCTGTAGTGATATGTATTATCGCAGCTTTCTTCAAAGTCATAGCAGCAAAACTGTCCGAACTCGGCTTCGTCATAGGACACCCAATAGAAGCCGTCATTGTCCTGATCTGCGCCCCACGAGCCTTTCACAAGCCATGCGCCGTTATTGGCCGGCTTATATCTGAAATTATCCTTACTGTAGTTATCGTCCCAGCCCACCACTGTGACGGAATGATTTATGATAGTGTTTTTTGAGGCGTCGGGATCATAGTAGGCAGTATTGTTATGATTCATATAGCCATTTCCTGCAAAATAGCTTGCGGAAACTGCTCCAAGCTCCATTATTTTACGCTTCACCTGCGTGGTGCTTGAAAGCTCCATGACATAATTCAGCCTGTATTCGCTGACGTTTTTCTTATTTTCGGAAACTGCCATATTCTCTGTGCCGGATTCTAAAAACGGCTCGTAATCCTCATAGCATAGTCCCTGACCATTTGCAAGGGCGGAAGCCGCAAAGAGCCAGTTTCCCCCTGATGAAAAATCGTCTTTACCTGTGGCTGTGCCTGAATTTGAGGACAGCACCAAGGCTGGCACGGAAAATTCTGCGGAGGGGTTTTCAAGTCCCTTTTTGATAAGATCCTGCTCCGCACAGGCAAGGGCTGAAAATGCCCAGCAAGCACCCGTTGACGCCTGATCTTTTACTGTTGTGATCTCTCCTGAGCTTCTTGGGTCATAGGTGGATGGGAGCTTTCGGGCGGATAGTCTTGCAGGGGACTTTATCCGATAGTCACCCTCTGTGCTTTTGGCCACGCCCTCTATCTCATAGCTATAGCCGTTATGGGTAAAGTTTACGGGAACGACTTTTATGCCGTTATCCTCGCTGGCAAGTGCAAAAGTCTGCGCCGAAAGCTGAAAAGCCAAGAGCAAAGCTGTCAAAAGCCCTGCCGCACCTTTCATTCTTCTCATTTTCCGCCCTCCTGTTTATCTCAGGTTATGGTTATCTTTCTTGTATACTCGTTTGAAACGCATCTGCCATATGCCGCTGTTTCTCTAAGTCTTACTGCGTTCTTTTCAAGGAAAGCAACACGCTTTGCATAGTCGGAGATATCCTCAAGCTTTTTCAGCGAGGTATCATACTCAAGAGTTCTGTTCTCAGCCTGCGCAAGTATGCGTGTGCCTGTGCGGTTAAAGGCAAGTATCCTGCCGTACGGCACTTGTCTGATATCGTCCTTTCTGATGCCGAGAACAAGGTGCAGGACCATTCTCCTTACTCTTGCCATGGTGATATTCTTTGACTTTATACGCTGTTCAAAGATATCCATAGTTTCGGGGCAGGAGCTTACGACAGACATAAATCTGTTGGCAAGGTGTTCGTCGCAATCAGGGAGGGCAAGAAAATCTTCTCTTGAAGCAGTACAAAGCTTGAAAAGCATTTCTCTGCCTGCCTGCCGGGTAAAGGACGGCTTACAGCCCTCAAAATCATACGGAGCAAATTTCCGCCACTCACCGCCCTCTTTTATAAGCTCTCTTATATGAGAAGCCGAAGCGAAATTACCAGACTCTGCCTGAGAATCATGTGCGACAGCTTCACGCTTTACGGCATAAGGCACTAGCCATGGGGCTATACGCTTTGCCGCCTTTATATACTCAACCGCAAGAACGTTATTGGGTGTGGAGAATATCTCCTCGGCGGTTCTGCCATAAAGACCTATGGAGGCTTCATACATAGCCTGAGGGTAGGTCTTTCCCTGAGATAAAAGTTCTCTTACCTGCTGTGAATTTTCAAGCATTGCGGATATTTCAGCCGCCTGTTCAAGTGCGTTCCTATCACCGCTTTCACAGCCGAAAGACAAGGTCGTTACCACGTCCTCCCCAAGACCTGCAAGAAGCCTTACTGCACTTCTTGCAAAGACCTCACTGTTTGAGCACGAGAACGGGCATGGCAATTCTATAACAAGGTCTGCACCGTTTCTTATAGCAGCCTGCGCTCTGTCATATTTTGAGAAAACAGCCGCTGAGCCACGCTGCACGCAATCACCGCTCATTACTGCGACGATACCCTCTGCGCCAGCCTGTCTTGTGGCTTGTATCTGATATTTGTGTCCGTTATGGAACGGATTATATTCCGCAACTATTCCCGCAATTTTCATTTTTTACTCCTCTTTCTACCCTATGCTTATTTTATTCCGTCTTTCAAAAGCTTACTGCGAATTATGATACTAATATGTTAAGCCCTAGTAAAAAAATTGTGCAATATGTATATTTATGAAAAAAGCTCTTGAAATTTATCATTAATATTGATATACTATAAGTATATGATATTATGGGCTTAAAGTCAAGCCCGTTATCTGACATATTATAATCGGGAGGAGATTTTTTCCAATGAAAATCTTAGTTGTAAACGCAGGTTCATCATCACTTAAATATCAGCTTCTGGATATGAAGGACGAGTCTGTTATCGCAAAGGGCAACTGCGACCGTATCGGTATCGACGGCCATGTGAGCGCAAAGACAGGCGACGGCAGACACATCGAGGAGGATTGCAATTTCCCTACTCACACTGAGGCTTTTGAAAAGCTCGTTGAGGTACTCACATCAGGCGAAACAAAGGTCATCGACTCTATGTCTGAGATATCAGCCGTTGGTCACAGAATAGTTCAGGGTGCTGAGATATTCAAGGAGACCTGCCTTGTAACAGACGAAGTTATCGACCAGATCGACTCACTGGCTGAGCTTGCACCTGTACATAACCACCCACACGCTCTTGCACTGAGAGCCTGCAAGGCAGTTATCCCAGCAGGCACACCACAGGTAGTTGTATTCGACACTGCTTTCCACTCAACAATGCCAAGAAAGGCTTATCTCTACGGTCTGCCATACGAGTGCTACACTGATCTTCATGTAAGAAAATACGGCTTCCACGGAACATCACACAGATTTGTTTCAGGCGAGCTTGCAAGAGTAATGGGCAAGCCTATCGAGGAGCTTAAGATAGTTTCATGCCACCTTGGCAACGGCTCATCTATCACAGCTATCAACGGCGGCAAGTCTGTTGACACATCAATGGGCTTCACTCCTCTTGACGGTCTTGTTATGGGCACACGCTGCGGCTCTGTTGACCCTTCTGCTGTTGACTATGTTGAGAAGAAAATGGGTTTCACACCTGACCAGATGACAGAATACATGAACAAGAAGTCAGGCTTCCTTGGTCTTTCTGGTATCGGCTCTGACAACAGAGATATTCAGGCTGCTGCAAGCGAGGGCAATGAGAGAGCTCTTATCGTAAGCGAGATATTTGCTTATCAGATCAAGAAGTTCATCGGTTCATACGCTGCTGCAATGAACGGTCTTGACGCTGTTATCTTCACAGGCGGTATCGGTGAGAACGCACCTGAGGTAAGAGCAGCTGCTTGCTCAAATCTCGATATCCTCGGTATCCACATTGACGCTGAGAAGAATCTCTGCCGTGGAATACTCAAGGAGATCTCCACTGACGATTCTAAGACAAAGGTTTACGTTATCCCAACAAACGAAGAGCTTCTCATTGCAAGAGATACTCTGGCACTTGTTACAAAGTAATATTTCAGATAACATCAAGGACGGCTTTCTTATGAGAGCCGTCCTTTTTTGCGCATAAAAAAGGCACAGGAGAGGTTTTCCTGTGCTTGATTTGTTTGAATGTACGATATTGACTATATACGTTTTCCAAACACCATTGTATCAGGTCTTAACGCCTGAGAACTGCGTCTGATAAAGTCTGTAGTAACAGCCCTTGGCGGCGATAAGCTCCTCATGGCTGCCCTGCTCTGCAACACGTCCGCCGTCGATAACCACTATCTTATCTGCGTCACGGATAGTGGAAAGTCGGTGGGCGATGATAAGGGACGTTCTGTTTTTCATAAGAGCCACCATTGCGGACTGAATGTGCATTTCAGTTCTGGTATCAACCGAGGAAGTGGCTTCGTCAAGAATAAGTATCTTCGGGTCGGCAAGCACTGCTCTTGCTATGGAGAGAAGCTGACGCTGACCTTGTGAAAGGTTTGAGCCGCCCTCGGCAAGCACTGTGTCATAACCCTCGGAAAGTCTTTCTATAAACTCGTCTGCGTTCGCAAACTTTGCCGCCGCCTTTATTTCATCAAGGGTGGCGTTTTCTCTGCCGTAGCGGATATTTTCTTCTATGGTGTCATTAAAAAGCACTGTATCCTGCAAAACTATGGCTATGGAACGTCTGAGCTTGTCTTTCGGGATATCGTAAATGCTCTGACCGTCTATGGTTATCTCACCGCTGTCAACGGGATAAAATCTTGTGAGGAGGTTCACTATGGTGGTCTTGCCTGAGCCTGTTGCACCGACTATGGCTATTTTCTGACCTGCTTTTACGTCAAGATTGAGGTCTTTTAGCACCTGCTTTTCAGGAACATACGAGAAGTCGATATGCTTGAAGTCGATATCGCCTTTGACGTTTCCACCTCAAAGTCAGCATTGCCCTCGTCAGTTTCCTTATCGGCGTCCATGACCTCAAAGATACGCTCTGCGCCTGCTATTGCGGTCTGAATGTTTGCAAACTGATTTGCAATCTCATTGATAGGACGTGAGAACTGTTTTGAATAGAGTATAAAAGCCTGAATAGTTCCCACTGTTATAAAGCCTTTTATTGCGAACCAGCCGCCAAATGCAGCGATAAGGATAAAACCGAAATTGGATATTAAGTTCATGCAAGGACCCATTACACCACCGAATATCTGAGCTTTTATGCCGCATTTTTTCAGATTGTTGCTCATTTTCTCGAACTTGTCAACAGCGTCCTGTTCTTTGCCATAGGAAACTACAGTTCTATAGCCCACTACCATTTCTTCAACTTCACCGTTTATCTCGCCAAGAAGCACCTGCTGTTTGATGAAGTATTTCTTCATATACTTTGTGAGAACGCCTGAAACGAATATGGTAAGGAACACTGTAGACAGTGAGATAAGGGTAAGAAGCGGTGAATACAGAAGCATTATGACAACTGTTCCCACTATGGTCAGCACGCCTGAGATGAGCGAGCCTATAGACTGGGAGATAGTTGTGGAGATATTCTCGACGTCGTTTGTCATACGGCTCATTATATCGCCGTGGCTGTGGGTATCGAGATATTTTACAGGAAGTCTTACAAGGCTTGAAAACAAGTCTTTGCGCATGGTCTTTACTGTGTATTGTGAAAGCTTTGCGGAGAATATTCCCTGCATATAGGTGAAAACAGAGGACAGAAGATAAACTGCCCCAAGACCTATGAGCGTTTTGCCAAGCGCACCGAAGTCAACGCTTGTTTTCTTTTTGGTGAGAGTAATGCAGTCTATAGCTATTTGCTGTATTGACGGTGCGGCAAGATTGAGCAGAGTTATAATGAGCATTACACCGATAAGAGCGAAAAACAGATATCTGTTTCTGCCTATATAGCCGATAAGCTTTTTAAGGGTGTTCTTTGCGTCCTTAGGCTTTTCCATTGTGAGCCTTGCACCGTGAGGTCCGCCCGGTTTTCTTCCGCCGGGTCCCATTGGAGGCATTGGAGGCATTACACTTCACCTCCTGACGTTTTTACCTGTGAAGCGTAGATATCCTGATATACCTCGCAGGTCTTTAGCAGATTTTCATGGGTATCGCAGGCACAAAGCTTGCCGTGGTCAAGGACGGCTATCCTGTCACATGATTTTACGCTCTGGATACGCTGTGCGATTATGATAAGGGTAGTGCCGTTCATTTTGCGGTCTATCTCGGCACGGAGCTTAGCTTCTGTGCCGAGGTCGAGGGCGGAGGTGGAATCATCGAGAATAAGGATCTCAGGTTTTTTTAGTACCGCTCTTGAGATAGAAAGCCTTTGCTTCTGACCGCCTGACAGTGAAGCACCCTTTTCTGCTATCATGCCCTCATAGCCTGCAGGTATTTTCTGAATGAACTCGTCAGCCTGTGCTGCCTGCGCGGCGGAGATGACCTCATCATGGGCAGCGTTTTTGTCGCCCCACTTTATGTTGTCCTCAACTGTGCCTGAGAAAAGCTCGCTCTTTTGCAGGACTATTCCCACTTTCTTTCTAAGCTCGTCAAGCTTGCAATCCTTGACGTTCACGCCGTCAACAAGGACTTCTCCTGCTGTGCAATCGTAAAATCTTGGGATAAGATTTACAAGTGAAGATTTTCCCGAACCAGTTGCACCTAGTATGGCGACGCTCTCCCCTGACTTTATATCAAGGGTAAGGTCTGAGATAACAGGTCTGCCCTTGGTTTCAGGATAGGAGAATGAAACGTTTTTAAAGCTCACTGTGCCGCCTGTTTTATCTGAAAGGGAAACGCTGCCGCTTTTTATAACAGGGTCAGTTTCAAGGACTTCTCTCAATCTGTTTGCAGATGCGGAAGCCTTTGCGAGGGTCTGGAACATCATAGACATCATCATTACGCCATGCAAGACCTGAGTAAGATATGTGATAGCCGCCATGACCTCGCCGACCTTCATAGCCTGCGCCTGCACCTGCCAGCCGCCTATAACTATAACGGCAATAACAGACAGATTGAGTATTATCATAAGAAGCGGCTGAAGAATAGCCATAAGGGTCTGAACACGGAGGTTTGATTCCATAAGGCTTATATTGGCATCGTCAAAACGCTTTTCTTCTGTATCCTCTCTCACATAGGCTTTTACTACTCTTGCGCCTGTGACGTTCTCCTGAACCACAGAGTTTACGGTGTCAAGACGTTTTGCAACGATAGAATAGTATGGGTTTGCCTTTTTGAGAATTATTATCATCATGATTATCTCGACAGGCAAGGCACATAGGATTATTATTCCAAAGCGAACGTTCAGAGTGAGCATCATGATTATTCCGCCGAAGAACAGCAGGCTGTCACGCACCAACATTCTCAGCATGAAGTCTACCATTTGCTGGATAGCGGTTATATCCGCTGTAAGACGTGTTACCAATGAGCCTGTGGTGAACTTGTCGGTCTGTTCAAATGAAAGTCCCATGACACGCTTAAAAACGTCCACACGCAGATCTCTTGAAAAGCTTTGGGAAGCTATCCCACCGAATGCAGAAGCCGCAATTCCGCAAGCTCCGCCGCCTATAAGAACAAGGAGCATGAGAAGTCCCGTTCTTATGATAAGATCCATATCCTGACCCAGCACGCCATCGTCAACTATTTTTGACATAAGCTTTGGCTGAAGCAGGTCGCCCAGCACTTCTCCCACCATGGATAGAGGTGTCAGCACCGCAAACAGTGCATAGGGCTTCAAGTATTTGCTTAGTTTTACTTTCAAAGCAGTTCCTCCTAAAATTTTATTTCAGGCTACTTATACGCAGGATAGCTTGATATGTACATTTGCAAAGCACAAGCATTGCGTGTTTATAAACATCAAATTTTCCATGCCGGAAACATAGTGTCACAGCCCTAATTGTGCATTATCTCAAGCTCCTCGGACAGCTCCTGCGCTGTCATTTTTCTGCTGAGGGAGGCTTTGTCTATCATTATGGTAACAGGCTCTTTTCCGTGGATATCGAACCAGTTGTCAGAGAAAACGCAATCTGCGGTTTTTAGGCTGAGGCAAACGCTTTTGGCATAATTCTCGGCACAGAATGTCAGGGCGAATTTATCCTCGCTTTCTGATATGCCGTAGGTTATGGCAGGCTCTAGGAAGGTAAATTCTTTTGGGCGCACAAAGAGGGTTGTGCCGAAGCTCAACACCTTGCCGTTTTCCATAATGGAATATTCCAGATATTTTTCACGAGGGTCGGTACGGTTTTTAAGCTCGTCTGAAAGGTCGATAGTAAGGACGTTTTGTGCGGTAAGAGCCGGAACGTTCACGGACTTTTCTCCGCTTTGCAGAATTTCAGCTTTATTGTTTCTAAGCGTCCATTTTACCACGCCCTCAAAGGCTGTCATTCGTTCGTTGGATATGTTAAGGACAGGCTTTTTCCTATGGGTATCGTCGCAGGAGATAAGGCATGGGGCGTAAAAACGCTTTGCATAATAATGCAGACCTTTCCACCTGCCGAAATAGTCGATACTTGACCATGAGATAACAGGGTTTGAATCGTTCACCTGCCAATATGCTGAGCCCATACATCTGCCCCTTGCACGTCTCATATGCTCAACATTTGAGCGTATGCAATCCGCCTGAACGAGCTGTGAGGAATAGATGAGCTGTTTGAAATCGTACGGATATCTCACCATTTGTGCAAGATAGTACATTATCTTCTCGTTGCCCTGAACGCACTTCTGATGTGCCTCCATAACTGGTGAGCAAAGGTCAAAGTCGCCCTTTGTTTCGTCGGCAAAGGCACGGCAGGTCTTTATATCAGGCAGGCTTTCAAAGCCGTATTCTGAGCAGAAGCGGTAATAAAATTCTCTGAACGCTTCGATAGGCTTGAAGTTGTGCCAAACGTCCCAATAGTGCATATCCCCTGCATGGTTCGATGATGCGTCCTTGAAGCCTCCCCCTGATGAAGGTGATGACGGCCAATAGAAGGTGTTTTCGCAGGGGTCATAGGCTTTAAGCACCTGTGGGATAATATCCTCAAAAATGATAAGATAGTCACGCTTTGCTTCCTCGTCCTCGGGAAGACCCCAATATTCCCATGCGGATTCTATCTCGTTGTTGCCGCACCACAGACCAAGGGACGGGTGGTTTCTCAGGCGGATAACATTGTCACGAACTTCCCCACGGACAGTTTCTTCAAACTCCTCTGTGAGCAGATATGCAGAGCAGGCGAACATAAAGTCCTGCCATACTATGATACCATTCTCGTCGCAGTAGTCATAGAAATACTCGTCAGGATAATAACCGCCGCCCCACACTCTTATAAAGTTATAGTTTGCGGCTTTACAGTCTGCAAGGAGCTTTCTTGTTTTCTCCTCGTTACAGCGTGTGACTATCTGGTCTTCGGGGATATAGTTTGCGCCCATGGCAAATATCTTCACGCCGTTGTTTATAAAGCAGAACTCCTCGCCCCACTGATCTTTTTCACGGCTGACAGTTAAAGTTCTAAGACCTATGCGCTGTGTATTTTTATCAGCGCACGAGCCGTTTTCATCATACAAAGTCACTGCACAGATATAGAGTGGCTGTTCGCCATAGCCGTTCACCCACCAAAGCTGAGGGTCGTTTATCACAAGCTCTGTTTCATAATATTCTGCACTTTCCTCCAGGCTTATGTCAGCTTTTGCGGCGATATTGCCCTGAGGGTCGGATATTTCCACCATAGCTTTTTTACAGCCGTGGTTTTCTATATGCAAAAGGGCTTTCAAAGTCACTTTGTTATCGGTGTGCTTTTGGCTGTAGTAGACGTCAAGTATACGTCCTGCATCTGGGACGATAAGGGATACACTGCGCCATATTCCCATGTCAGGGAGCATTGGACCCCAATCCCAGCCGAACATACAATGGGCTTTTCTTATATGTGTATAGCCTGTCATGGTGGAGTCAACGCCCCAAAGGTGACGTTTTTCGTCCATTTCTTTTATGTATCTGTTTGGCGAGGTTATTTTCACTGTGAGAGTGTTGTCCCCCTCTTTGATAATACCATGGACAGGAAGCTCCCACACTCTGTGCATATTGTTCACTCTGCCAAGGTGAATGCCATTGAGATAGACGTTTGCTATGGTATCAATGCCGTCAAAGTGCAGGACAGTATGCTCGCACTCCACTGTGGTCTTATCTGCGGTGAATGTAGTTTCAAAATCGTAATCATCATCACATATCTGAGTGGAGATATACTCGTTCTCACGATAATATGGGTCGGGTATCTTTTTATAGTCAAGCAGGGTCTTATATACAGAGCATGGAACTTTGCAATCAAAGCTCTCCTGCGAGCCTGCTTTTTTCATTTTCCAGTTATCGTTAAGGCTTACTGTTATACTCATTATTTTTCTCCTTATTTATCATGAACGCAGAAAAGGTTTGTTTCCCATGCGGGGTAATATCTTTCCTGACGGATATAGAATTTGTATCCTTTGCAAAGGCTGTTTATATACAGAGGCAGGGTGATGTAATCATATGGTCTGTGATACAACGCACAGCATATTTTGGGAGCATAGCGTGAAATGGTATATTCACTGCCTTTGATAGCTTCTAGGTCTGCTCCCTCAACGTCATATTTTATATAGGTGCATTTTTTGCCTGCAAGAACGCTGTCCAGACTTCTTGCACGAACCTTTTTTCCTGCGGCATCTACTCTGCCCTGTCTGCCTGCGCCACCTGCGAAATAAAGCTCGGTATCAATGCACCATGCGGCGGCATTGTAAAGGCTTATATTGTCATTGGCTTTTAGATTTTTCAGGCATTTCTGAAAGTTTTTTCTCTCAGGTTCGAGAGCATATATTCTCTCATACTTTCCCCCTGTGCGTGAGATAAGCTCTGCGGCAGTGTCGCCTGTGTATGCTCCCAAGTCGCAGTATATCTCGTTTTCTCCAAGGGGAAGTATCTCGGTTATCTTGTCCTTATCAGTAAATATCTCACGGAGATAAGAAAGCTTGCCTGTTATCTTGAACGCTGTCAGCTTTTCAAAGGTAAGCTTTGAAATATCGTCATCAAAAAGGCGGTAAGCTTTTTCAGCCTGAGAATACATTGAGAAAAGCTTTTCCTTGCTGAAATTTTCATCGCCTGCAACGCACATTTCCGGCACTATGACCTCGCAGCTTTTTTCAATATTGTCGATACGCTCCATTATCTCAGGCAGGCTCGTGCCAAAGCCAAGCACAACTGTGATATTCCCAAACTGCGCTTGCACCTGTGAGAAAGTCTGCACCTTAAACCCTCTGAAGCTTTGTCCGCGGACAAAATCGTCGCTTGCAAAAACACCTGTGCATTTTATGCCAAGTCTATCAAATTCATCAAGAAGCTTTTCCGCTCCGTCGCCCATGCCGTATATGAATATCGGCTTTTCGCAGGTCTTGAGCCTGTCCCACGAGCTTTCAAGGGACTGAAAATATTCTTTTGAAAACATTCACACTTTCCTTTCCAAAAAAGGCTCTCACAGAAAGATCTGCGAAAGCCCCTTATTCTTATAGAACTTTATATGATATCGTCATGGATATCAAAATCATCATGATCATGGCAATGACCGCCGTCACCGCCGACCATATCTCTACCCCTTACACGGTATCTATCACGATTTATATTGATATACTTATCAAGCTGTGCAAGCACATCTCTTGGTGCTTTTATGGACTTGACTTCCTTAACAGGCGTATCAACGTCTTTGACATTCATTACTATTGTGCCACAGCCGAACATTCTTTGTCCGAACGGCAGGACAAGCTTTTTGTCGACGACCCTATAAAGGTCAAGCTCGTCTTCCTCTATGCTGAGAAAACCCTTGCGTGTTATAAACTTATCTTCTGTGAGAAAATATCTTGTAAATGATATAGGCAGACCAAAAATCGTTCTTTTCTTATCTGTCCAAATGTAATTGATAACGTCTTTTTTCATAAAACGACGTCGCCTCCCTCAACATGATCTATAATTTTTTACAAAGACATCATTGCAAACTGGTGGCACAAAAAAGCTGCTGACCATGTTTTTTGCGATGATCCTCCCGTATATTTTACCACGCAATAAAGCTTTTGTCAAGAAATTATATTTTGTAAAAGCTATGTAAAAATACCATTCATTTATATATTTCTATATCATTTCGCAAATATTAATAAATGTAAAATCACACATTTATCTTAATATTTT
>NZ_QTYG01000120.1:0-1272 GCF_003462045.1 Ruminococcus sp. AM31-15AC
GCGGAACGTATTCCAAATTGCCATATATTATTTCCATTTCTCTTTTGGTATAATGTTGCGACCTGACTATATACCAAAAATCATCAAGATCGATCAAGTTTTACACCCTATTTTTTATTTAATTCTATACTATATTATATCATATTTTCTAAAAAAAGTTTACATTTATCAACACGGAAGTGGAAATAGCCAAGTTCAGAGGATGCCGCTTCTTATCTTATTTCTCATTCCAGTACTTATCCACATACTTTTCTGCATCTTCCTGTGCCAGCTCATACTGTTTCAGCACAAGTGAGATAGTCTGTTCTTTTGTTTGGACTAGTTATCGAGCAATTAAAACAGCCCCTCTAACGCCTTCTTCAAAACCTTCGTCATGGATACACTTTTCATCACGTTCACTAAAACTTGTAATACACAAAAGTTCCACCTCCGATTTGTTTTTTCTGAGAAATCTCTTTATTGCAAAGCTTTCAGGCATTTCAGTGATAGCTATATCCACAGCTTCTTTTATACCCATTTCTTTGCTTAGAGTTCTAACTTTTTCTACAAACCATGAATAGTTCATTAATGGTTTGCACGCATTAAACAGTTCTTCGTTGTTGCCCATATTAATATTAAGCATTAAAACCGAAAGTTCTATATCCGACTCTTTTTCAAAGCTGTCAGATAGTTTGAGAACTTTTCTTTCTTACTGATAATCTGTTCCATTGTAGAAACAAATACATTTTGGCGTAGGCAGTTTAAATCTTTTTCTTGAATATAGCTCAGCCCATTGTTTTCAATATACGCTGAAAAAAGCATTCCAGCATATATAAGAGCCCTGACCGGCATATTAGGATTGTACGTAGATTGTTGTTCGTACAAATTAATATATCCGCTGATCAAGAACGATACATCATTTTTTTCTCTTCACATATATTACATCATCGATAGTAGTATATGTTATCTCATTTGGGTCTGTATAATCAGACCCGTTTACTGCATTGAACAGTTCCAACGTCCATTGCTTGTTTTCTTCGTTGCCAAATATATAGCAGAACAGCTTATCTTTAACCTCTCGGTTCACGCTTGCAGTGTCCATTTAGGGAGCACTCCTTTCTGTTATTATACCTCTTCGCAGAGGCTTATGTCAAGTCTATTTTTCCTCTGTTGCTGACCTCAACTGTAGTGCTACAATAGATATTGGACAAAATTAAGAAAAAAGAAAAGAGAGATAGACAAAAATCTGATAAAATAAAGTTACCACACCAAATTCAAATCAGAAAGGAAGCC
>NZ_QTYG01000121.1:0-1204 GCF_003462045.1 Ruminococcus sp. AM31-15AC
CATAAAAATATAAGGCGATACCGCATAACACCGTCAAGCAGTCTTTGTGCGGTATTGCCTTGTATTATAAGAAATCAAAGGAGCAACAATATGAAGCTACATTTAAAAATAACAAGTACGATTTTATGCCTGTCGCTGTTATTCTTGTCATCTTGTGCAGAGACACCTGAAAGTGTTAAGAAAGGATTAAAAAATGAAAACACTGCGACTCAGGGATATGCTCTCACTTCGCTGGATGAAATGAGTAAAAAGAAATCGGAGTATATAGATGAACTTAAAAAGCTTGAATGTGACAATATGAATTTCAGTGATATCCTTGATATAGATATTCCGCAGAAGATAAAAACAGGAGATTTTATATGTCCTACAGGTTTTGAGGATAATTACAAGGAAATATTCACACATTATGATGAAGATTTCGATGAAGCAAATATTACGAATGACGATACTACTTACCCAACAGGTTCGAGCTATGAGGATAAAGAAAAGGGTCTGCAATTGTCGATCGGATGTACCGGTTTTTTTTCGTATCAAAAGGTTTTTGATGTGCAAAAATATTACAATGAATCCGAATTCGTCAAGACTTTTCCATACTCCGAAGCTGTGGAAAGCTCAGAAAAATATAGCTTGTTGGCAGTGAAGGAGAGCTATCTGTGCCTGAGGCTGTAAAGTTAGCACAGGATTTTGCTGATGATTTTACAAATTTCTGCAATTATTCCAATGATCTGTCAGTATCTAGAATAAGCTTGTATGAATGTTCGGACGGCTATTTTTATCTGGCAAATTATACTCAGTCCGTATCTGACGTAAATATTTTGGAATATGCAGGCTATGATAGCATTGACGAAAATATGATCGTGTCCTGCGCTTTCGCATATATCTGCGGAAACGAGGTCAATAATTTTGTCACGAACTCCTACTTTGAAGAATATAAAATCGACGGTGAATTGACGAGTACATCCGATCCTGTTTCTGCCGCTAAATGTTTAAGTGATACTTTAGCAACAAATATGAAGTTGAACGTCAAGCGTATAGCTATTGAATACTGTATGATTAAAAAAGGTAATATTGAGAACAGCACAGGAGATGAAGAAAAAGACCGTGAAAAAGCTCCCTGGGCAACTTACTGCTCGTATGACATATATGAAGCTGTTCCATGCTGGGTGTTTTACTTTGACGAAACTCCGAACAAGGAAATTTATGC
>NZ_QTYG01000122.1:0-1197 GCF_003462045.1 Ruminococcus sp. AM31-15AC
CCAAAATTCAGCCAAAATAGTTATTTTTGCGATCTGGCATAAAAAGGAGTCAAGATTTCCCAAAAGCAGGAAATCTTGACTCTTTGAGCGCTGTTTTTTTTACAACGCCTTTTTGTTTTTTTATACGGTGTCAGCGGTCAATTTACGAATTTCATAGAGCCCGTTCTATACTTCTGAACTGCGACGGAGTAATACTCTCAAACCTTTTGAAAATCTTGCAAAAATAACTGCTGTCACAGAAACCAGTTTCTTCAGCTATCTGATCGACAGTTTTCTGCGTTTCCGCCAGAAGCATTTTAGCCGCCTGTATCTTGCGTTTTGTGATATATTCCATCGGTCGGCAGTTCAAGGTCTGCCTGAATAATCTGCACAAATGCTGCGAAAAAACTCCTGCGGCTTTACTTATGGATTCAAGACCGGGCTGTTTCATATAGTTTTCGTCAATATATGCGATCGCCTTTGTCACCGCAGGGGCGATTTGTACACTGCCTTTTCCTTTCGCCGCAAGACGGCTCAATTCAATGAAAAAGCTGTACAGATAGCCCGACGCTCACCAAAAAGACGGGAAGACTGCTTTCTTTGCTGATTATCGGATAATCGTAGAATTTCAAAATTAATTCACCGCCTGTGCTAAAATCGTTATATCTTAATAATATCATTCATTGACTTGTATGTCAATAAGCGTTATAATCTGGCTATTTCAACTTCCGTGTTGATGTTAACAAGCATTTAACAATTAACTTATGTAAAATGAAATAATTTAGAACGCAATATTTGTTCAGCTATACGAAAATCTTGTGCATATGAGAGAAATATGCAGAATATAGTGACTTTTGGTGTTATATGTGTTAAAATAATGTATACGTAGATAAAAAAAAGTCTATTGCAAAAAAGAAATGTGGTGAGTTCAATGAAGATGTGAATATTTATTATACATAATTATATTTCGAATGTGAACTCCGTGGGTACATATTACATGAATTATACCGGCACGGCTGTCCCAAAAGCGGGCACTCCGGTAACAGTAAAGGGTACTCTGAAAAATTACGTTGTTAGTAAAACAGTATAGTCAAAAGGAACGATAATACCATAAAAATATAAGGCGATACCGCATAACACCGTCAAGCAGTCTTTGTGCGGTATTGCCTTGTATTATAAGAAATCAAAGGAGCAACAATATGAAGCTACATTTAAAAA
>NZ_QTYG01000123.1:0-1120 GCF_003462045.1 Ruminococcus sp. AM31-15AC
TTTCCTTTGCATACTCCTCAGCATACGAGCCTGATTTTCCCTTTATCGTCAAGCTATCACACTCATCAAAAGCGTTTTCCGCTATTTCATTGACCGACTCAGGAATGTAGATTTCCTTTAGGCTGTTACAACGTGCAAATGCCTCACTGTTTATCGTAGTTATATTGTCCGGAAGAACAAGAGCCTCCAAAGCCTTGCAGGCGAAAAATGCTCTTTTAGGTATAGTGTCTATCTTTGACGGGATATTTATTTCTTTAAGACCTGTACAGCCTTGGAAAGACTGTATTCCTATTGATTCTAGCGAGTCGGGGAAATCAAGCTTTTCCAAGCTTTTGCAACTTACAAATGCGTCATCCTCGATAGTTTTCAATCCGTCGTTAAATGTTATTGATGCCATATTCTCACAGCTGCTAAAAGAATCTTGTTTAATGACAGTTACTCCGTCGGGACAGGTAAATTCCTTTAAGCTAGTGCAATGTTTAAAACAAGCGAATGGTATTGTTGTTTGTGATTTAGGCATTTGTATTTTTTCGAGTGATTCACATAGCGAAAATATTCCAGCAGTGATTTCAGGAAAATTCTCAGGGTAATATAATTCTTTGATATCAAAAGTCATATCAAATTTATTACCTTCTTTACTGATCTTTCTGAAGGCGTCAATGGTGTGCCCTACAACCGTCTTATCATCTATTTCTATAGGTACATTAACAATGGTTTCAGTACCAAAATAGCTTGTAATAACGATTCCTTCATCACCATATTCCTTGCCCCACTCATCAACATATCCCTTAGCGTCAACATAAACATATCCGTTCTCTGTGATTGTCTGTCCTTTATCTTCCAACCCCTTATAATATGCTCGCTGGGCGTCGTTTAAACTATCCCATGCCGAAGCTTTGGCATTTGTAACTGAGCTGACTTCAGAATCCGAACTAACGTTAGAGCTTGTAGCCTGTCCACAAGAAACCAATGACACTGCCGTTATTGCAGTAATCAATAAAACTGAAAATCTTTTTGTAATATCCATTGTTATCCTCCTATAATTTATTATTCTAATTACTTTTAGCTGTTTTGCTTCCCATTTGATCGCAATACTTTCAATTGTCAATTTATTAGTATA
>NZ_QTYG01000124.1:0-1082 GCF_003462045.1 Ruminococcus sp. AM31-15AC
AGTATCTCGGGGGAGTTAAGGATAGTCTGTGCAATGGCAAGGCGCTGTTTCATTCCGCCAGAAAATGACTTTATCTTGTCATCAAGATTTTCAGACAGATTCACAAGCCCCAGCACACGCCTTATCTCGTCCTCGATAAGCGGCTCGGGCATTCCTTTTAATAACGCCGAAAATCTGAGAAATTCATGGGCGGTGTAGCTTGGATAAAATGGCTGATATTGAAACTGAAAGCTCAGCTTTTCACGATATTTTTCGCCCATTTCAAAAACATCCTGCCCGTCAAGGGTCACACAGCCACCCGACTTTTTTATCACGCCCGATATGCAGTTCATTATGGTGGTCTTGCCTGCGCCATTCGGTCCAAGCAAAGCGTTTATGCCCGTATGAAATTCGCAGGTTATGCCCTTGAGCACCTGCTTTTTGCCGTATCTTTTGGATAAGTTTTCTACTCTAAAACGCTCATATCATCACCACTCCTTATCGGTCAAAGCTTTTTTCATAATATCCGCTGTATCTCCATGCAGTCAGTCCGCTCAAAATCGCTGCAAGATATATGAATACAGCTATCGCTTCCGAACAATCAAAAGCCCTCATATAGTCAAGGTTGTTAAGCTGCCCATTTACGCTTGTGACAGCCGCAAACATATAAGGCGAAAGTGCTCCCACATAATGTGCGGCGGCGGACATGACCGCTATCAGCCCAGAGGTCAGCATAACATATTTTTTCACAGAGCGCACTTGCTTTGCCACAAGCACGAAAATGCCGTAGGTTATAAAAAGCGACATAAGCCTTGTGACATATAGCCATATTATTGTGCCTCTAACAGTTAGCATTAAAGGCGCAAGGTCAAATTGCCACACGCTTTGTAAAGATGAGGTGCTGTACTTGCTCTGATGTAATGTTCCGCTTATAATAAGGTCTGCAAAAAAGCTCAGTGTGAACATTATAAATATCGCCACTGATAAAATTATCTCCCGTGACTTAAAAAACGCTGACGAATTTTTAGATATCCTTATCTGCTGATCCATTCGTTTTTCGTAACTGTCCGCAACAAAAACACCCACAAGCAACAGCACAAATA
>NZ_QTYG01000125.1:0-1075 GCF_003462045.1 Ruminococcus sp. AM31-15AC
AGTATCTCGGGGGAGTTAAGGATAGTCTGTGCAATGGCAAGGCGCTGTTTCATTCCGCCAGAAAATGACTTTATCTTGTCATCAAGATTTTCAGACAGATTCACAAGCCTCAGCACACGTCTTATCTCGTCCTCAATAAGCGGCTCGGGCATTCCTTTTAATAACGCCGAAAATCTCAGAAATTCGTGGGCGGTGTAGCTTGGATAAAATGGCTGATATTGAAACTGAAAGCTCAGCTTTTCACGATATTTTTCGCCCATTTCAAAAACGTCCTGCTCGTCAAGGGTCACACTGCCACCCGACTTTTTTATCACGCCCGATATGCAGTTCATTATGGTGGTCTTGCCTGCGCCATTCGGTCCAAGCAATGCGTTTATTCCCGTGCGAAATTCGCAGGTTATACCCTTTAGCGCTTGCTTTTTGCCGTATCTTTTTGATAAGTTTTCTACTCTAAAACACTCATATCAGCAACGCTCCTTAGAATTTCCTTCATAATATCCGCTGTATCTCCAAGCCGATAGCCCGCCCAAAATCGTCGCAAGGTATATTAATACAGCTACCGCTTCCGAACAATCAAAAGTTCTAATATAGTCAAGGCTTTGCAACCTTCCATTCACACTTGTAACAGCCGCAAACATATAAGGCGAAAACGTTCCTAGATAATGTGCGGCGGCGGACATTATCGCTATCAGCCCAGAGGTCAGCATAACATATTTTTTCACCGAGCACACTTGCTTTGCCACAAGCACGAAAATGCTGTAGGTTGCAAAAAACGACATAAGCCTTGTGACACATAGCCATATTATAGTACCTCTCACAGTGAGCATTACAGGCGAAAGGTCAAATTCCCATACGCTTTGCAATGGTGCGGTGCTGTATTCGCTCTGCTGTAAAGTTCCGCTTAAAATAAGGTCGGCGAAAAAGCTCATCGTGAACATTATAAATATCGCCGCCGATAAAATTATTTCCCGTGACTTAAAAAACGCTGACGAATTTTTAGATATCCTTATCTGCTGATCCATTCGTTTTTCGTAACTGTCCGCAACAAAAACACCCACAAGCAACAGCACAAATA
>NZ_QTYG01000126.1:0-1033 GCF_003462045.1 Ruminococcus sp. AM31-15AC
GTCGGACAGAAAGCCTGCGAGAAAGCAGAAGATCACTGCTCCTGCCGAATCGGGGAAACGATCCGAGCAGTAATTCGCCACGGTTCGCACCGTGTGCCCTCGTGTGGCGAGGTTCGGAGGTCGGTGGGATAATTTTACCCTAACAACGGTCGGAGCGAATTTCGGGCGTTTTGTCGAGCGTTAAGGACAAGCCTTAACACTGAGTTTGAGAATGGTAGAAATCAGATGATTTCGGGTGGGTTTGAGGGGCATTTAATATATTGCAGGTTAAAATTTTGGCGTCAAAGCCGCCAAAATGCTCACAACGGACGAGCAAAGCTCGCCGTGTTTGCGGGAGTTTTGAGAGATCTGAAAAATGGAGTCATAAAGCGAGGGTTGAGTTTTTTATGGAGTCAAAGAACAGAAAATCAGCAGAAAACAGCGAACGTTCAGGGTTTTGTGATGATGTCAAGGTGAAATTTCCGCTCTATGTTTTCCCAGAGACTATGCAGAAAATTGAGATGCTTTATGAGGCTGACAACTGCAAGTCAAAGACGGAGTTTATAGAGAAGGCGATACGTTTTTATTGTGGGTATCTGCTTAACAAGGACAGCGTAGCAGCGGAATATGCCGCTCCGCAGATCACTGCAATAACCGAGGGCATAGTAAAAGGCACGGAGCAGAGGCTGTCCCGTGCCTTATTTAAGGTTGCTGTCGAACTTGGTGCAGTATCACATATGCTTGCGGCGGTTCATGAGATTGATGATGATACTATGATCAAGCTTCGGACTATGTGTACGGATGAGGTCAAGAGGATCAATGGTATCATTAATTTTGAAAAGGCGGTGAGGTATCAGAGAAATTGATGATAAAATTAGCTCATTGTATCTTTATAATTGATACGATGAGCTGTTTTTTTATCAAGTGGTGATAACTACAAATTATCGGAATTTAAACTTGAATGTAGAGCAGCAATTTTATTATAGCAGGAGGTTAAAATGGATAAATACAAAATATATCCAAAGCAATTTAGAAGTGAACGAATACCTATTGA
>NZ_QTYG01000127.1:0-1027 GCF_003462045.1 Ruminococcus sp. AM31-15AC
TAAGATCACTTCGACATGTTTTCTGAACTTTATACATTGTGAAATTATCTTTTTACTTATACAGTCAATAATCAAATCATATTGAAACTATATCGTTGTTGTATAAGATATAATTCATAATCATCTGAAATATATTTAATTTTCATATGATCACCTATCTCATAAAATGCATGGAAAACTACTCCTTCTTTAGTGTCAATTCCGAACACCCAACCGCCAAAGTTAAGATCTTCATATCTGCCTAAAGGTTTGCTTGCAAGTTCTCCCATTGCTTGATCTAAAGCAGATACATAACTTTCTAACATCAATTGACTTCTTAAATCAATTGAAAAACTTGTTTCACCAAATCGACCAACATACTCCCCCATATGTTCCGTAGCATTCGCATTAGTTCACACTACATTTGTTTCGGTATTAGGATTTATATAAAATTCTTTTAAATAATCATCGGGAATACGCAAATCCAGTTCTTTTTTAAGTTCATGAAAATATTTTTTCCATTGAATTGAAATTTTTTCCCACCAACCATCAATTGAGGTTTTAATAAGTATAGCCTCATTATTATCACCCCAATCATAACATATGCAGCATCCGCAAGCACCTTGACCATAATTAAAGCGCATATCAAAATAGTCACAATACTTGAATCCCAAACTAAATTCTTCATGTCCATTGCCGTAAAAAGCGTCTATCAAATTAAAATTCGAAACTAAACTACCAAAATATTTTTTCATTTCAGTTTCCACTATTTTGGCTTTTATTTCTGCTCGATTTTCATTCATTATAAAAACCCCTTTGCTTTTAAAAATTTCTTGGGAATCTGCTTTTTTACATCTGTCATTATACATTTTATCAAACTGTCACAAAGCTTATCAAAGTCGGTATTAAGCGATGACGAAAATAGCATTTTCTTTTCACTGCGATTTGTTATGATAAAAAAATATAAGTTGTTATCTCTAATTTCAACCTCAAATGGATAATAATCATAAACGATTGAAGACATTTTATTATTACAAAAAGTAACAGT
>NZ_QTYG01000128.1:0-896 GCF_003462045.1 Ruminococcus sp. AM31-15AC
ACTGCGGCTGAAAATACTGTGAGCTGATTGTAGAGATTTTCAGGGAGAAGCTGCACACCGAAATTGCCCGAATGTTCAGGAAAGCGTGAAGCGAACTTTGTCGCCACGTCGCTCCAGCCGTTGTACCAAAAACCGTCTGAAAGCATTGGGAGCACTGCACCCAAGAATATCACTGCAAGATAAGATAACGCCATAAAAATGAGCTTCAAAAGCTGTCCGAACAGCCAGTTCAGCCTGCCCACACGCATTATGTAGAAAACTGTGTTGGTGTCTATCTTGGGAAAATCTGCGATAAGTGTGAGGAAAACCAGCGGTATGATAAGAAGTATCGCACCTGAATTTGCTATGGCGATAAAAGGCTCAAGGATATTCAGCGGTTCGCCCATAAGCTCTGCGTTTGATTTAAGAGGCTCAATAGCAAAGCTGTAAATGAAGATAAGAAGCACTCCCAGGATTATCATTCGTGCGTCGCATACCCACTTTATGAACTCCGCTCTTGCACAGAAAAAGCTTTGTTTAAGGCTGAAATTTTTCATCATAGCTGACCTACACCCCCTTGTCCTTGCGCAAATTCATCACGATAATAAATCCCAGCAGGGTAACGATCGCCCCCGAACAGTTCACCGCAGTTATCCACTTTGCGCTTCTGTCAAAGCTTTGTATATACAGAAAATTCGTCACAGAGCTTGGATAAAAGGCATTCGCTCTATCAAAATCAAAGTTATCGTTAAAAAGATTTGCGTCTATTATCCTATTGAGCATTGTTGTAAGGACATAGTTGAGCATAAAAGGCAGGCAGGTTATGATATACGGATTTTTGCAAAATGAGCTTAGGAAAAACGCAGGCAGTGTGGAAACTGCACCATATGCGAAAGCTACTGCAAGCATTTTGATTA
>NZ_QTYG01000129.1:0-895 GCF_003462045.1 Ruminococcus sp. AM31-15AC
ACTGCGGCTGAAAATACTGTGAGCTGATTGTAGAGATTTTCAGGGAGAAGCTGCACACCGAAATTGCCCGAATGTTCAGGAAAGCGTGAAGCGAACTTTGTCGCCACGTTGCTCCAGCCGTTGTACCAAAAGCCGTCTGAAAGCATTGGGAGCACTGCGCCCAAGAATATCACTGCAAGATAAGATAAAGCCATAAAAATGAGCTTCAAAAGCTGTCCGAACAGCCAGTTCAGCCTGCCCACACGCATTATGTAGAAAACTGTGTTGGTGTCTATCTTCGGAAAATCTGCGATAAGTGTGAGGAAAACCAGCGGTATGATAAGAAGTATCGCACCTGAATTAGCTATGGCGATAAAAGGCTCAAGGATATTCAGCGGCTCGCCCATAAGCTCTGCGTTTGATTTAAGAGGCTCAATAGCAAAGCTGTAAATGAAGATAAGAAGCACTCCCAGGATTATCATTCGTGCGTCGCATATCCACTTTATGAACTCCGCCCTTGCACAGAAAAAGCTTTGTTTAAGGCTGAAATTTTTCATCATAGCTGACCTACACCCCCTTGTCCTTGCGCAAATTCATCACGATAATAAATCCCAGCAGGATAACGATCGCCCCCGAACAGTTCACCGCAGTTATCCACTTTGCACTTCTGTCAAAGCTTTGTATATACAGAAAATTCGTCACAGAGCTTGGATAAAAGGCGTTTGCTCTATCAAAATCAAAGTTATCGTTGAAAAGATTTGCGTCTATTATCCTATTGAGCATTGTTGTGAGGACATAGTTGAGCATAAAGGCAGGCAGGTTATGATATACGGATTTTTGCAAAATGAGCTTAGGAAAAACGCAGGCAGTGTGGAAACTGCACCATATGCGAAAGCTACTGCAAGCATTTTGATTA